>JACQYK010000138.1:0-3013 GCA_016208255.1 Deltaproteobacteria bacterium
AAAAAACGGTTTAAAGGCAATCCTAAGGCTTGGCTCCTTTTTGATCCGTAGAGGGTGTCCCCCGCCAGCGGATAACCATGAGAAGACAGGTGGACTCGAATCTGATGGGTAATCCCGGTTATCAGCCGGATCTCAACCAGAGTGAATTCTTTAAACCTTTTTATGGGGCGGACCTGGGTTAGGGCCTGATAAATCCGACCCCGTCTTTTATGCCCCGGGCCGCGGATGCCATTCATTTTACGATCGTCGCTCGGATCATGGGCCAGGGGCAGGGAAATGGTCATCGGTTCGGGAAAGACCCCTTCAATCAGGGCTTGATAGGTCTTTTCCCATTTTCTGGTTCCCAGGTCTTTTTTCAGTTGCTCCCAGGCTGCCTGTTTCAGGGCAACGACCAGCAAACCGGAGGTTCCCTTATCCAGGCGGTGAACCAAACCCGGTTCCAGGGCTTTGTTCCCAACCCCCACTATCTGCGGCCAGTGAGAAACCAGGATATTGGCCAGGGTCCCGGTTTCAAAGGGAGAGAGCGGGTGTGTTGGCATGAGGCCGGGCTTGTCAACAATGACCAGGGTCTGATCTTCAAAAATAACGGACGGGCGGGGGGCCTGATCGGGAACCGGATAGGGGCTCAGTGGGCCGGGGACTTCGATTTCCAGGAGATCCCCGGGGGAGGCCTTGAATCCTTTGGCTACCGGCCGGCCGTTGATGAGCACGGCCTGTTTTGAAAATAGTTCTTCTCTGGCCCGCCGGGAAAGGAAAGGCAGGTTCTGATTGATCAGGCTATCCACCCGAATGGTTCCGGCCGGGTCGCATGGGACCAGCCAATGGAACCTTTCAGGCGGACAGTCAATCATTGACTTACTCAAAGGTTAAATGCCGAGGAGGTCAGGTTAGTTAGGAAGGTTTTTTATGCCGTATTCGCAAGTGCTTTGGAAAACATCCTATTTTGCCCAACAGCCCTATGAGCAAAAGCGAATATAATTAAAAGCGCTCGGCCTGTGACCCTGTTAGAAGCAAAAAGATGGGTTAGGGAAAAAGGTTTCCGGCTCAAAAAATATACATATGGCTAAAACCTGAAGGTTAAGCGGCCCTCTTTTTGAAATCTTTAAAAACGTCCCCTTTTGTCCAATTTCTGCGTCAGACTTAAATTTTAATCCTCAAAATACTATATGTATTCCTGCGGTTAAAATTTTCCTCTTCCTTGAACTGGAACAAAATTGAACATTTTTAAAAGATTTCTCATCTGTTATAGAGATTGGCTTTTCTTTTTCGGCGGGCGGCTTCCCGCTGTTTTCGTTTTTTCTTGACGCTTGGCTTTTCATAGAACTCTCGCTGTTTAAGTTCTTTCTTCAGGCCATCCATCTGCATTTTTTTCCGTAACAGCTTTATGCCCGCCTCAATGTTGTTGTCTTTGACAAACACATTGATGGACATTTTTTATAACACCCCTTTCTTCTGGGAATATATGAATAAATAGATTCATAGCTAATTATGAATAATTTAAAAAATTTAATATAACAAATTTTTTATTTTTGTCAACCTATTTTTAATAACCGCTTGTAATTTTTTCTCTATTTTCGTTCAATCGGGTAAGATCGGTCCCAAGGAGGCCAAATCTCAATCGATCCGAAAAAAAATGGTTTTTAAGACCAAGGGGATATTTTTTCCAATAATACCGTTCCCTGAGGTTTTTTCAGTTATATATATAAAAGATTAGGATTTGGAGCCGAAAAACCATTATTTTAATTCGGTATATTTTAGGCAACTAACTAAAGATACTTTATAATTTAGCATGAGGCCAGTCTGAAAATTAATAAAACGCCCCTCAGGCCCCGGGTTTCCTCGAATCGTTTGGGAAACAGGTCCGGAATTTAAAAAAATTTTTTGCCGATTCAAACCATCAAAAGCCATTGACTCTCTTTTTGTTTCATAATATAAGAAAGCGGTATTTTGACCCTGGTATTTTATAGCTAAAAAGGATATATTGTCCCAATTTTTATGGTGAGGAGTAAACCATGTCGAAAGTGACCCTGAGTATCAACGGCCGATCCGTTCAGACGGAATCGGGTAAAACCATTTTACAGGCAGCGGCCCAGGAAGGGATCTTTATCCCGACCTTGTGCTCTTCTCCCCTGTTGAAGCCGGAAGAGGCCTGCCGGATCTGTGTGGTGGAAGTGGAAGGGGAAGAAAAGCTGACGGCTTCCTGCGCGGCGGCGGTGAAAGAGGGGATGGTCATCCAGACCGACTCCCCGGCTGTTCTGGAGGCCCGGCGGGGCATTTTAGAGCTGTTGCTGGAGGCCCATTATGGCGATTGCCTGGCCCCCTGCCATTTGGCCTGTCCGGCCGGGCTTGATGTCCAGGGCTATGTAGCCCTTATCAGCCAGGGGGAATTCCGGGAAGCCCTCAAGCTGATCAAGGAGAAAAACCCGCTGCCTTTATGTATCGGCCGGGTCTGCCCTCATTTTTGCGAAGACGCCTGCCGCCGGAACCGGGTGGACCAACCGATTGCCATCAATCCCCTGAAACGCTATGTGGCCGATTATGATCTCCTGGAGGGGGTGGCCTATAAGCCGGAGATTCCGGGGGACAGCAGTCATAAAGTGGCTATTATCGGCGGGGGACCGGGAGGGCTTTCGGCCGCCTATTATCTGCGTCTGAGGGGCCATCAGGTGACCATCTTCGATGCCCAGTCCCAGTTGGGCGGGATGCTGCGTTATGCCATTCCGGAATACCGCTTACCGAAAAAGATCCTGGATCAGGAGATCCAGGGGATCCTGGATCTGGGGGTGGAAGTGCGAACGAATCTCATTTTCGGCCAGGACATCACCCTGGCCGCCCTGCGGGCGGAGGGATACCAAGCCATCTTTATGGCCCTGGGGACCTGGAAATCCTCGCGGCTGGGGTTGGAAGGGGAAGACCTGCCGGGAGTGATGCACGCCCTGGACCTGCTGATCCGGACCTCCAAGGGAGAGAAACTGGAGCTAGGCAAGAAGGTCCTGATTATCGGCAACGGAAA
>JACQYK010000138.1:3064-9547 GCA_016208255.1 Deltaproteobacteria bacterium
ACGGAAATACGGGGATGGACGCGGCCCGGACCTGTCTGCGGATGGGGGTCGAAAAGGTGACCATGCTTTATCGCAGGTCGCGGAAGGAGATGACCGCCCATCATGAGGAAGTGGATGCCACAGAGGCCGAGGGGGTCCAGCTGGAGCTTTTGGTCTCCCCGACCCGGATTATTTCGGAGAACGGCCGGTTCAAGGCTATGGAATTTATCCGCAACGAGTTGAAAGAGCCGGATGCCGGGGGACGGGCCAGGCCGGTTCCCATGCCCGGTTCCGAGGAGATTTATGAAGCCGATCTGGCGGTGATCTCCATCGGCCAGTTTTCGGATTTGACCTTTTTGCAGAATGATCCGGACTTAACAGATTTAGTGCTTTCCAAATGGGGGACCCCGGATGCCGATCCCCAGACCCTGCAGACCTCCATTCCGGATCTGTTTATCGGGGGAGACTTATTTCGAGGACCGCAAACGGTCATCCAGGCCATTGCCGATGGACGGACGGCGGCGCTTTCCATGCACCAGTACCTGACCCGGGGGGAAGTGAAAGCGCCCAAGAAAGAGTTCAATATCAGCAAGGGAAAGAAGCTGCCCCAGGTGGATGAGATCAACTTCCGGGATATCCCCAAACAGGATCGGGTCCATCAGCCGCATCTGCCCCTGCCGGAGCGGGAAGGCAATTTCAGGGAAGTGGAGGCGACCATCGGCCAGGCCGAGGCCATGGCCGAGGCGGCCCGCTGTCTGTCCTGCGGCTGTCTGGATGTCTGGGACTGCCGCCTGCGCTCCTATGCCGACCTCTATAATGTGGATATCAATAAGCTCCCGGTCTGGACTGAAAGGCGATATGCCCTGCAGACGGACCATCCCTTTATAACCGTGGACCCCAACAAATGCATCACCTGCCGGCGGTGTGTCCATGGCTGTTCGGAATACCAGATCCAGCAGGCCTTTGAACTCAGGGAGGTCACCAAGGCCGGCGGACCGCCGGCCTACACTCCCTTTATCAATGAACGCTGTGTTTCCTGCGGCCTGTGTCTGGGCAGCTGCCCGACCGGGGCCCTGACGGAAAAGACGGATGGGCTTCCCGGTCCCTGGAATTTGACGCGGGTCCGGACCACCTGCACCTACTGCGGCGTGGGCTGTCAACTGTATCTGGAAAAGGTCGGTGACCGCGTGGTCCGGGTCACGGGCGTGGAAAATGCGCCGCCCAACTACGGCCATTTATGTGTCAAAGGACGCTTCGGGTTCGATTTTATAAACCATGAGGACCGATTGAAACATCCTCTGATCAAAGAAAACGGTCAATTTCGTCAAGCCTCCTGGGATGAGGCCTTAGACCTGGTGGCTAAAAAGTTCTTAGAGATCAAGAATCAATACGGACCGGATTCTTTAGCCGGCCTCTCCTCGGCCCGGGCTACCAATGAAGAAAATTATTTGATGCAAAAGCTGGTCAGGGGGGTTTTTAAAACCAATAACATAGACCATTGTGCCCGACTCTGACACTCCACCACCGTAGCCGGTCTGGCTGCGGCCTTTGGAAGCGGGGCCATGACCAACTCCATCGCCGAAATCGAGCGATCCAAGGTGATCCTGGTTACCGGTTCTAATCCTACCGAAAACCACCCGGTGATCGGCGCGGCCATCAAACGGGCCGTTGTTGACCACGGGGCCAAGCTGCTTGTTGTCGATCCGAGAAAAATCGAGTTGGCGGAAATGGCTACCCTGTGGTTAAGACCCAAACCGGGAACCGATCTGGCCTGGATCAATGGCCTTATTCATATTATAATAAAAGAAGGTCTGCAGAACTCCAATTTTATACAGGAACGGACCGAAGGGTTTGGGCCTCGATTTTTTATGCCATGGGTATTACCCAGCACAGCCATGGAACAGATAATGTCAAAGCCCTGGCCGATCTGGCTATGCTCTGCGGAAATGTCGGGGTTCCGGGCACGGGGATCAATCCCCTTCGGGGCCAGAACAACGTCCAGGGGGCTTGTGACATGGGGGCCCTTCCCAATGTTTTTTCCGGATACCAGAGCGTCAACGATCCGGTGATCATCGAAAAAATGGAAAAGGCCTGGGGCCTGCAGGGTCTTTCGGAAAAGCCTGGTCTGACTTTAATGGAAATGACCGAAGGGGCCAAAAATAAGACGGTCCGCGGTCTTTATATTTTTGGAGAAAATCCGGTGCTTTCCGATCCGGATACGCATCACCTGACTGAAGCTCTGAAGAACCTGGATTTTTTGGTGGTTCAAGATATCTTTTTAACGGAAACCGCCCAACTGGCCGATGTGGTCTTACCAGGTGCTTCTTTTGCCGAGAAGGAGGGGACCTTCACCAATACCGAACGACGGGTTCAGCGGGTGCACCAGGCCATACCTCCCTTGGGCGAAGCCAGGCCGGATTGGAAGATCATTGCCGATTTGTCCACCCGGATGGGTCTGCCGATGCGTTATGAGAACCCGGAGATGATTTTTGAGGAAATGCGATCTATTACCCCGGCCTATGCCGGGATCACCTATCAACGAATTAACCGGGCGGGAATTCAATGGCCCTGCCCCACCCTGGATCACCCGGGAACTCCTTATCTTCACCAGGACCAGTTTACCCGGGGCCTGGGCAAATTTCATGCTTTGACCTACCAGGGACCTCAAGAAATTGCGGATGCCGAATATCCTTTCATATTGAGTACCGGACGCATCCTTTATCACTATCATACCGGGACCATGACTCGAAAAAGCAAAGGACTGGAAGAGAAGGCCCCGGAATGTTTGGTGGAAATTTCTGCTGCAGACGCCAAATCACTGAAGCTGGCCGATGGTGAGCGGGTCAGGGTTGTTTCCCGCAGAGGGGATCTGGAGTCCAAAATCAAAATTACCGAACGTTCTCCTCAAGGGACGGTATTTATCCCCTTTCACTACGCGGAAGCCGCCGCCAACCAACTGACCCTGACCGCCTTGGATCCTGTGGCCAAGATTCCCGAGTTGAAGGTTTGCGCCGTACGAATTGAAAAAATGTAAAATTAGAAAATCTTTTCTCCCGCAATGGAGCGGAGACACGGTCTTGGCACTCCTCTCTTTTTAACCAGAGGTCATTCTCTCCGGCTTTGTGTCTCTGATCAAATAACTACGGATATGAGGTCCATTGACCTTTTAAAAAAAAGGCCTATTGGGGAAAAACAGAAACCCATGGGCCTTTTTAATTTCAGATCCCAGGGTTTAAGGAGTCAAGGAGTCAAGGGTTCAAGGGTTCCAGGGAAATTCGTGGTAGTCAAACCACCTGAATCCTAGAATCATAGGATCCTTGAACCCTCGAACCCTTGAATCCTATTTGCGCACTAAACCCTCATGCCCCCCTCCCTCACCCTCCCCCTCAGAGGGGGGAGGGAAGGGATGGGGGTGCACCACGAATCATGAAAATAGAACTTAGAATCAAGAAGTTAAAATATTTTATTCTGAATTCTGGCTCCTGGCTCCTGGATTCCAGAATTCTATTTTCGTATTATAGATATTGTTATGCCCAACTTTGATTCCCCGGATAGCCAATATGATGTGATTGTCGTCCGGGCCCAGGCCGATATGGATGACTACAAACAACGGCTTCGCTGGGTGGTTGAAAACCAGAAGGGTTTGGATGTCAAACAGGCTATGGTGGATTCGCTCTGGGTGGAGCAGGGGAGAGTCAAAGGCCTTCGAACCAGTCTGGGACAAATTTTTCAGGCCGGAGCGATCGTTGTGACCACCGGGACTTTTCTGCGGGGCCTGATTCATATCGGTTTCAATCAGTTCCCTGCCGGTCGGATGGGTGATCCGGCCTCCCTCACCCTGTCGGATTCCCTGAGGGCCTTAGGTCTTGAGCTGGGAAGGCTTAAAACCGGGACCACGCCCCGCTTGCAGGGAAAAACAATCGATTTCAGTTCCCTGAAGATTCAAGAGGGGGATGAACCCCCCGTTCCTTTTTCTTTCACCACCCCATCTATTTCCCAGGCACAAGTCCCCTGTTTTATGACCTATACCAGCGCCGAAACCCATGAACTGATTCGAAGGAATCTGGATCGTTCCCCCCTTTTCAGCGGCCGTATTCAGGGGACCGGGGTTCGATATTGTCCATCCATTGAAGACAAGATTGTTCGTTTTCCCGAGAAAGTCAGACATCAGATATTTTTGGAACCAGAGGGCCGGAAGACCACGGAATATTATCCAAACGGGATTTCAACCAGTCTGCCGGTGGAGGTTCAACTGGCCATGATCCGCTCCATTCCCGGTCTGGAAAGGGCGGAAATGGTTCGTCCGGGATATGCGATAGAATATGACTATGTTGATCCTCTGCAGCTGGACCCCACTCTCGAAGTCAAATCCGTGGCCGGACTTTATCTGGCCGGGCAGATTAACGGCACCTCCGGTTATGAAGAAGCTGCGGCCCAGGGTTTGATGGCCGGGATTAACGCCGCCTTAAAAATTCAAAAAGGCAACCCCCTGATTCTGAACCGTTCCCAGGCCTACATCGGGGTCCTGATTGATGACCTGGTGACCAAAGGGACCAGGGAACCATACCGCATGTTCACCTCCAGGGCTGAATTCCGTTTATTATTGAGAGAGGATAACGCTGACTTGCGCCTGACCGACCTGGGAAGAGAGGTAGGACTGGTGGATGATGAACGATATGAAAATTTCTGCAGCAAAAAAGAGGAATTAAAAAAGGGCTGGGATTTAATGAACCGCCTCCGGTTTTCCCCGACCTCCGAGAATAATCAGATTTTGGAAAATCTGGGCAGTCCGGCCCTTCGAAAACAAATGACCTTAAAAGAACTTTTGCGGCGGCCGGAATTAAACTGGACCAACCTTTTCCCCTTGGGTCCGGAATTGTCCAAAATCAAATCCGAGGTAGCCGAACAACTGGCCATCCAGGCCAAGTACGAAGGCTATTTGGAAAGACAGGAGGAACAAGTCAAACGTTTTGAAAAAAATGAACAAATCCTGATCCCGGCTCAATTCGACTACCAAAATCTTTCAGGACTATCCAATGAAATCAAAGAAAAATTGAAGAATATCCGCCCCGGGACCTTAGGTCAGGCCTCCCGGATTTCAGGAGTGACCCCGGCGGCTATAACGATTCTTCAAATTCATTTAAAAAAAATGAACAAAAATACTTGACAAGGCCATCTCCTTGGAGCATATTAAATTCCATTTTAAATTAGATGGGTTATGTTATAACTGACGTCGCTTGAAAAATTTTCCGGAAAAATGTTTTAAACGATTAAGGTTCTGATAGAGAAAAGGAGAGAGAGAATGGCCCTGACTAAAGAAAAAATTATCGCTTCCATCTATGAGAAAATTGGTTTCAGCAAAAGTCAATCCAGAGATGTAGTAGAGCAATTGTTGGAAATCATGAAAAAATCCCTGGCCAGCGAAGAAAATATTCTCATAAGCGGATTTGGTAAGTTTGTAGTCAAAAGAAAGCGGGCCAGGCGGGGTCGGAACCCTCAAACTAATAAGGACCTACAGCTGAAGGCCAGGAGAGTGGTGGTCTTTAAGACCTCGGGTGTATTGCGAAAAAAGGTCAATACCGATTCCTTAAGTGACGAGTAACGGTTTTTTCATCAGCAATAAAGATAAAGTCTTGGTTAATCGGCCACTACCAGGGCTTGAGAAAATCCTTGGCCTTCCAGTTGTTTTTGCAAGCGGATAGCTTCCTGCAGTTCGGGACAATGGGCCAGGCGGACTCGGAAAAAGGTTTCTCCGGAACGAACCGTTTCTGAAATTTCAATCTGCGGATATTCTTTCTGCAATCTCTCTTTTAAAATCAAGGCCCTTTGCAAATCTTTGAAGGCCCCAATCTGGACTGAAAAATCTCCTTTTTGGAAGTCGACTTGCTGGACCAGGCGAGTCACTGTCTTTCCATTTTCTTCAACCTCCTCCAAAATACCCAGGGCCTCCAATTCAACCAAGGCCGTTCCCGGGCCCACGAGTCCCAATTCTTTGGCCCCGGTGTAAGAAAGATCCAGGATACGGTCTTTCAAAAAAGGACCTCGGTCGTTGATTCTGACTAAAATTTCTTTTTTATTGGAAGGGTTTTTGACGCGCACCTGGGTATTAAAAGGCAATATCCGGTGGGCGGCGGTATAACCGAACTGGTCATAAGTTTCTCCCGAAGAAGTCGACTTTCCGTGAAAATCGGGTCCGTACCAGGAACAAATTCCTTTTTCTTTGAACTCAGCTATCGAAGAAACCGGGAAATACCACTTTCCATCGACGGCATAAGGTTTTTCTTTGCGTTGTTTTTTGGTCGAGGCCACCGCCGGGGTTTTCTTGACCGCCGGAGGAGGTTTGGCAGGGGCCGGCGGGGGTGAGGAGACGGGGCCGGGGGGCGGGGGGATGATAATTGTTTTGGAACATCCGGTTACAGCAAAAATGATTATAACGGAAAAAGAAAATAAGAGAAGACGCCGGTTCATGTTGTTATCATAACAAATCTGAAGAGATGAAGACAA
>JACQYK010000139.1 GCA_016208255.1 Deltaproteobacteria bacterium
CAATCCGGACCCTTTCTCCTTCAGACTGAAAAAGGGATCAAAAATCCTCTCCAGGTATTCAGGGGGTATCCCCGGGCCACGATCCTTTATCTCGACCATCCTTTCTCCTTGATTCCCTTTTCGAAGCGTCAACGCCACAGACCCATCCTCCGGGGTAGCCTCGACGGCGTTCAACATAATATTCAACAAAACCTGTTTAATGAGCTCTTTATCCCCCCAGAGTTTGCTCTGCCCGTTTAACCTTTTTGATAATCGAATCCTTTTAGCCTCAATTAAGGGCCGGAGCATGAAAAATAACTCTTCCAGTATTATTTTAATATCGACCCAGACCATTAAAGGTTTTTGAGGAATGGCGAAGTAATGCATATTGGTCAAAACATGATTCAGGCTTTTAATCCCTTGGGATATCCCTTGGGCCAGATCCGCATGCGCGGTTTGTTCAAGGTCCCCGGCCAACATACTGGCATAGAGTTCGATGCTGCACAGGGGATTTCTAATTTCATGGACCAATTTGGCTGCCATTTCTCCCATGGCAATCAGGCGTTTATTTCTCTCTCGCTGACCCTCCAAGGCCTTGATCAAAGAAATATCTTTAATCAACACTACATATCCCCTTACCAATCCTTCCGAATCCTGGATAGGAGAACGGGAAAAAAATACTTGAATTTTCTTTTTTTTGGTGACTAACCAGGTATCGGTTCCTTCTTCCAGGATGGTGATATCCGGATGATGAAAAGACCGGCCGACCATTTCCGAGGCCCGGTGTCCCAACAGATCCTCAGCCGCCCGGTTCAACAGGTTCACCTGCTCATTAGGGTCTAAAACAATAATGGCCTCCTCGAGCCCCTGCAGAATTCCGTTCAAAAAATCTTTGGATTCTTCAGCCTGACCCAAGGCTTGGGAAAGTTGGTGGTTGGTCTCTTCCAGGACCCCGGTTAAATAATGAACTTCCTCCTGGAGTTTTTGATAGTAGGCTTCCAGACTCTTGGAAGCCGCCGTAAAATTTGTAAATGCTTGTTGAAGATGACCGGCTTCGAACATCAAAGAGCCTCTCCTGATTTTTTTTGAATTTCTATTTCCTTTAGACCAGCTTTGGCTATTTTTCCCAAAAGAGAATTTTCGCTCTTAATCCTGCTCAGCAGGTTACGTCCTTCTTCCCCGGTCATCAGATGCCCGGCCCGGTAAAGGGCCCATTCGTTCAAGGGATCATTCTCCAGGGCCTTTTGGTAGTAATGAAGGGCCTCTTTCTTTTTTCCTTTTTCATGATAAATATCGGCCAGTTTTATATAAGCCGAAGAGTTTCCCCCCAGTCTGAGGAGATTCTTTTCAAAGACCCCCAGGGCGGCCTTAACATTTCTGGCCGAAAGGAGCGTGTCTTGGAAAAGGGAAAGGTCCCCGGCTTCCATTTTTTTTAAGGATAGAAGGCGTTCACAGGCCGTTGCGTAATCCATTTGTGCATGACTAATCCTGGCTTCCAGCCGCAAGATTTCATCTCCGGCAACCTTTAAGGTCCTCAAAGTCCGGATTCTTTCCTTGGCCCCCCCCAGATTTCCGGTATCGACCTGATACTGAACCAGGGCCACCGAACTTTGGATTTTCACCGGTTCAGAACCGTTTTTAGCCAGCCATTGCTGGAGTTCTAAATAGGGCTTTACCTGCCCTTTCAAGGCTGCGGTCATGAGTAAAAGAAAGGGCTCTCGAGAAATATTTAAGAGTTTAGGCCCGATGAAATTCCATAAAGAGACCATTCGAAGGGGGGCTTTTTCCTTCAGCTTCAACAAAAACCATTCCAGTTCCTTGAGGGTTTTTTCCTTGAGTGCGGAACGACAGGACAATTCCTTGATCCACCTGTCCGACTGTTCCAATCTCCCCTCTTCCAGATCCAGTTTGCCTAATTTTATCAGGGCCTCTTCATAGTCTTTGCCGGCCGGATACTTGGCCCAGTATTCCTGATATCCCTGCCGGGCCTGCGTTTTATGCCCGGCCGAGGCCTGGGTTTCGGCCAAATAAAAAAGGGCCTCTTGCCGGGTGAGAGTATCCGGGGCGGTAAGGGCTGAAGAGAATAATTTTGAAGCTTCCTCAAATTTTCGCGTCTTCAGGGCCAGTCGACCCAAAACAAGGTTTGCTTTCTTTTTAAAACTCGGATCCGCCATATTTGAAGTCAGATATTGCAGGGCATCCTGATCATTCCCCATTTGAAAAAGATTTTCCCCGTAATAAAAAAGATGCTCCGGAGAATTTAGAAAATAATGTTTATCACCGGCAATGCCTTTCAAATATTGGAGATGCGCTTCTTCAAACCGCCCCAGTCGATGAAGGACATCGGCCTTTCCCAAAAGGGCCACCGGCCCCTCCCCGGCCTTTTCAAAATAGAGAAGGGCTTCCGAAAAATTTCCAATTCTGGCCAGACTTTGGGCCAAGCCTAAATGGGCCCTGGTCACTTGATTCGATTGACCGTATTTCTTAAGAAAAAGGTTGAAAACGGTTTTAGCTTCATAATAATTATGGATGCGAAAATAAGCCTCGGCCCTCTCCAGGAAAGCCAATGCTTTCAGTTCCTCCGAAGGGGCATGGAAATAGGCCGACCGATAATGCTCCAGGGCCTCCCCTGTTTTATTCATTTTTTCCAGCACCCGGCCATAAACAAAGTGATAATAAGTGGCGGTTGACGGATCGGTTTTTTTCCCTGAAAGGGATCGAAGGGCTTCGGCCGGATGACCGGTATCTGTCAAATGCAAGGCCTTTTTCAATTCGGGGGAAATAACCCCCTCCTCAAGAGTCAAGGCCGGAAGAATTTCTGGTACCCAGCAGATGATCGTTATTAAAAAAACCGCAAGGGTCATTTTCATATTCCAATAAGAAAGCAACAAATATGCCATCTGAGCCTTGAAATTGATCGAAAGGTCCACTATTCCAGAATAGCAGGAAGACAGGGGGGCAGAATATCAGAATAGTTAAAATAATTAATAGGTTATTGAGGATAAGATTTCATTAAAGTCTTTTTACCAAAGACCTCCGAAATGGAATGATGGAATAACAACGAGCTAGTTAAGGAAAAAGGGAGGGAATAATTGTCAAATAAATGACAAGAGAGAATAATCCGCCAAAAAAAACAACAAAGAGAAAATTGCCAATCCATGATCCCGGGACAGGAAATTATAGTCTCTCTTGGAAAAATTTAATTGAAATCCATTTCAAATTTTTTCATTTTTTCCAGCAAAGTGGTCCTCTTCAACCCGAGCAATTCTGCGGCTTTGCTTTTAACCCCTTTAGATTTTCGAATGGCTTGTTGGATCAGACTTTTTTCCATTTCTTCAACCAGGGTATTCATATTGACCCCCTGATCCGGAAGCACAACTTCCCGCTCAGGTTCGGTAGTGAGAAGGGGGGATCCCGTTTCCCCCTGTCCGGTACTTCCCTGAAACTCTTTGAATCTTTGGGGCAGATCCTTGGGTTCAATCAGACCATCTTCGCTTAAAATGATAACCCTTTCGATCAGATTCTCAAGTTCTCTGACGTTCCCCGGCCAAGGATATTGCGAAAACAGTTGCATGACTTCCGGGACCATCCGGATGTTTTCCCTTTTCCTTTTTTTGGAAAAATAGGAAAGGAAATATTCGGCCAGCAAAGGGATATCTTCCCGTCTTTCCCGTAAGGGGGGTATTTGCAGGGGGATCACGTTTAAACGATAAAAAAGATCTTCCCGAAAATTCCCTGCTTTGGTTTCCTCTTCCAGTTTTTTATTGGTGGCAGCCAGAATTCTTACATCCACCTTAATCGTTTTGGATCCACCGACTCTTTCAAACTCCCTTTCCTGGAGGACCCGAAGGAGTTTGACCTGAAAAGAGGGATGCAGTTCACCGATCTCATCGAGTAAAATGGTACCCCCATGGGCTCGTTCAAACCGACCGATCCGGGTATTAAAAGCCCCGGTAAAAGCCCCCCTCTCATGTCCGAAGAGTTCCGATTCCAGCAGGTCTTTGGGGATGGCGGCACAATTAAAAGGAATAAACGGATGTTGAGCCCTTAAACTGTTAAAGTGAATCGTCTTGGCAATCAGTTCTTTCCCTGTCCCGCTTTCTCCTTCGATAAGAATAGTGGCATCGGTATCACAAACTTTTTTTATCAACCCGTAAACCTTCTGCATTCCCGGGGAACTCCCAATCAGACCATGAAAATCATACCTTTGTTTTAACTGCCTCTTAAGAAATAGGTTTTCCTGTTTGAGTTTGGAAAAATCAAGGGCCCGTTGAACCACCAAAAAAAGTTCTTCCAGGACAAAAGGTTTGGTTATGTAATCAAAAGCCCCTAATTTTATGGCTTCCACAGCCGTTTCAATGGCCCCATACCCTGTTATGATAATGGCCGGGATATTGATCTGGCGGGAATAAACTTCCTTGATTACCTCCATCCCGTTCATGCCGGGTAAGACCAGGTCTACTAAAAACAGATCAAAGCGCCGCTCCTGAATCAGAGAAATGCCTTTCTCTCCGTCATCGGTTACGGAAACTTCAAAACCTTTTAGTTGTAAAAAATCTTCCAGGATATCCCGGACTGAAGAATCATCATCAATAACTAGGATGTGGGGCATGATATCTCATATTCCGTTCCGAACTCTGATAAATTCTAATATCGCGAATAGGTTTGGTTAGATTAGTTCCTGTTTCCTTCGGAAGCTTCTTCTTTAGATCGACAAAGTCCTTCATCCCAAAAATAAGATCTCTCCTGGTCCTTTCCGCAATTTCAAATAGGGTTGGTTAGTATTTACGATTACCACCTTGGAGAAGAAAAATTAAAATGGAACAATCTATTTTTTATTTTCTCACAACTATTTATTATGTCAAGAAGAACATGAAGATACTCCTGGGGAGACCAGGAAGTTAAAGAGAACAGATATCGGACGGTTCAGGGGAAGGATCCGGGTGACCGATTGCAGGCTATTCCTATGGGAAACCGGTCTTCCAGTTACTGGGACGTCAAACGAATAGATATTCGTCTACGTCCGGTTAAGCCCTGTATACCTTTATTAAGGAAGGGAAATGGATGGAATATCAATTTAAAAAGGTTAGAGGATACTTGAATAATTATAAAAATTTCTTATCCCATTATTTGATCGAAAGGGGTCGAGGATTCAAGTGATTGATCTCCGGAAACACCGCGCATCTCGATCCTCTCAACTGGCAGCCGGATGATCTTTTAGCCTTATTTCAACTCTCCGGTTTTGAGCCCGTTGTTCAGGGGACCTGTTAGGCGACAAGGGGCGTTGTTCAGCATTTCCTTTTATAGTAAAACGAGCCGGATCCAAGCCGTGACAGGTAATGAGGTATTTTAATACATTGGTTGCCCTGGAGACGGAAAGCTCCCAGTTGGATGGGAATCGTCTGGTATTGATTGGTTGATCATCGGTATGACCGTCGATTTCCACCTGAAACGTGGGGTATCTCTTGACTATTTGGGCGATGGTATCCAGGATCGGCTCCGAGCCTTTAAGGACGTCCGCTTCCCCGATATGAAAAGTCACGTTTTCTTTCAGGAGGATCAAGATCTCTTGTTCTCCTCCTTCGATAATCACCTCGTCATCCAGGCCTAATCCTGTTACCGTGGTCCGCATATCTTTCCTGATTGTTTCCATAGGGGCGTTTGGTCGGGAATTGGGAAGCGGGGCAGGGATACCATTGCTCGTTTTTTGATAAAGGGGGGCCTCTTTTCTCTTTTCCGTCGCCCTGGACAACGCAAAAAAAATAATGAAAAAGACTAATAATAATGATAAAAGATCGCTTAAAGTGATCAACCAGTTTTGGTCTTCTTCCACCGAATCGATGGAAGAAGCTATCATTTTTTGATATCGGCCTTCCTGGTAAATCGATTTTTTTCCCAGAATACCCTTCATGGTTCCATTCTCCAGCCTATAAACATGACTTTGAAAAGCAGCTACCTATTTATTTCACCCCAAGCCATATCCCTCCCCGACAAAAGAGCCGGAGCTTCTTCCACCCCGTCAATGCCGGCCAGCTTCTCTTCGATCTTTAGCGGATGCTCCTTTTCGCTGATAGCAACCAGTCCTTCAATGGTCATAGCCATCAAGGATTCGCTGAGAATGGCTTTTTCCTTCAGTTTGGAAGATAGAGGCAGCATTATTAAATTGGAAATGATAACTCCATAGAAGGTGGACATCAGGGCGACGGCCATCATCGGAGTCATGGTTTCAATCGATTGGAAATGATCGAACATCTTTATCAGGCTGATAATCGTCCCGGCCAGGCCGAGGGCCGGGGTAAGCCGGGCCAGGGTCTTAAGTATATTTTGACTTAAATTCTGATTGACAATCCGGAGGACCATTTCCCGCTCTAAGAGATTTGTTATTTCCTCCATAGGGTGTTGATTGATCAGCAAATGCATTCCCATTCTAAACAAATCGTCCTGTATCTCAGCCTGCCTTCGTTCTATTTCCCGAATATTGCCCCTTTTATAAACCCCGGCCATCAGGAGGATCTCTTTCAGCAGGGAGGTCTTGTTCCCCCGATCTCCAAAAGACTCTTTAACATGAAAGAAGGCGGTCTTGATCCTCTGAACTGGAAACCCGACAAACAGTCCGATCAGGGTTCCACTGCCGATAATCAGCAAGGCATCAAGATTAAAAAACATCTCCACCCCTGTATTGCGGATAATTGGCAGCATAAATAAAAAGATTCCCAAGGATAAGATAATAGTGATCAGCGGATTCATTCCATTCCTCCTGAGACAGTCATGCCACGCCAGTGGCGTGACACCACGAATTATGAAAACAGAGTTCGATGGACGCCAAACTCTATTTTCGTACTTAAGATGGATTATTGAACAAAGACAGGTTTTAGGAAATGGAAAAGCAATCTTCATGCCAAATCGTCATACCACGCCAGTGGTGTGACACCACCAAATATGAAAATAGGCCGGATCAACGAGTAGCCTCGAACCCTACTTTCGTGATAAAAGAAGAAGATCTCAGGCGGCTTCAGAGAACCCGCGATCGACGGGGTTGTCAGGCTTTCCACTACCCAGGTGCCCGAGCGGCCTTAGAAAAAAGGTGGGAGAGATCTAAAGAAAAGAGGGAAAAATTTTCCCGGGCGGGAAATTTTTTTAGGGGGACTTATTACAAATCCTGCAGAACTTTATTGTTCATTTTATATATGAAGATTAAAATTTCAGCCACGGCTTTGTATAGATCGGGTGGAATTGCTTCATAAAGATCCAAAGTGGACAGTATTTCCACCAGATGGGGGTCTTCTTTTAAAGGAATGTTGTGCTCCTTGGCGGTCTGAATGATTTTTTCAGCCATCCAGCCCTTCCCTTTGGCCACCAGGCGAGGGGCGGAATCCTTCCGAAGGTTATATTGTAAGGCGGCTGCCATTTTAGGGTTCATGTTCTTCCCTTATTCAAATAGGTTAGTCTAATATTCCCATTCTGAGAATTTATCTCTCACTTTCGATACCCGCAATTTCAAATAGGTTTTGGTAAGCACTTTGCTAGATCCGAATATCGATCAGGGTCTCTTCGGATTCCATGCTCTCCAAAATATCCGAATGAGTATCGCCTATCTCCAGGAGAGAGATGCTCTTCAGATTTAACCCTTCACGTTTGAAGCCCTCCTGTAGGTCCTCAAGATGGGAACTGATAACCCTCTTTAATTCTGGATGATCAATCTTGAAATTTACAGAAAAATTCCTGGATTGCATGAGAAGGAGAACGGAAACCAGGCCCAGCTTTTCCAAATCCAAATGAATACCGCAGGAATAGGATACGCCTTTCGGTTGTTGTTTCCTTTTTAAGATCAACTCACCCCGCTTCAAGTCATTCCAGAGAACCGGTAAAAAGGTATGAAAGGATTCTGAAATTTTTGAAATCAGTTGAAAGGTCTCCAGCTCTTTCATCAAGGTATCAACGGTTCTCAAAACATTCCGGGAAAAAGGAAGTTCTGTTTCCCCAATTTTTGCGCCCCGTTCCCTAAGTTTTTGAAAAAAACCGAGCGCTGAATCCGGTTCTTTCTTATTTTTAATTAATTCTTTAAGTTGTAGAATTATCGATTTAAGATCACTGTCTAATTTTTCTTTTGCAGAAGGGGAACCGGCTTCTCCTGGAAATCCGTTTTTAGACATGGCCCTTAACTTGGCTTCCAATAAGACTCCCGAATTATCCAGGGAATTCTTAAGCTTTCCGGAATCCAATTCCCTCATGGGTATTAAGATACCGGCCAGTTTTTCTTTTAAAAGTGAATATTGAACTTCTCCTGTTAACTCTCTAATTAATTGGACTATTTTACCCTGAAGGTCAGGAACTAATCCTGGAAGGGAAGCCTGCAAAACTTGTTGCATTTGAATCCGAAGTCCTTGGGGAATGGTTTTCATGTTGGACGGAAGGGATTTGAGCAGTTCACCCAAAACCACCCTCAATTTGCCGATTTCCCAGGGGTGACCCGTTGGGACTTTCTGGTTATCACCTCTTAATCCGATAAATTTCGTAATCAAAAACAAGGCTTTCTCTGCAGAATCCTCACCATTTTCTTGACCTTTGCCGATCCACAGATCCTCCCCGCCAGATCGGCTTTTTGTCTTGATTAGCTGAAGGACTACTTCACCATTTTTCCTTTCTTGCCCCAAAACCTTCAGGAACAGGGTTTCGTTTTTCCGGAAATTCAAATCGGTTCGAACCGGCAAAAACCTCCCTTTGACTTTTATAGTCAGCCCGCCCGAAGGAAAAATATCGGCCACCTGACCTTCAATAATTTCACCTAGACGTAGGGGAATCTCTTTACCGACCGGTTTTACCAAGTTTAGTATTTGCCCGGATACCGGGGATTCTTGAATAAGAATCATTTGAACGACTCCCTTGACGGTTTACTATTATCCGGCGAATAAATCATACCACTCCCAGGCTTCAGAGGTCCTCATAAAATCAGGGGATCTTTAGAGACAAGACTTGGGACTATTATTTTATCGGTCCGCAAGCCTAAAAACTGAACTATCCTTCTAAATTTCACAGGAACAGGGACAGTTTACCGAACTCTTTATCGGATTAGCGGAGCCCAAAAAGTTTTCCTTGCCTTTCTGACTCAAAATGTTAATATTTTCCTTGGTGGGCAATGATTATCGCTCCAAAAACCGGGTTCGAGACCTTGTCCCGGGGCGTCCGGAAAATCCTGATTATCAGGAGCGCCTTCTCAATTATAACATTGCCCACCATGTTTATTTTATAAACCGCCAGGCCCCGCAGGGGCGTGGCACCACGAGACGGTCGACTCGGTCGGCCCGCTCGACCCGCTCGACTCGCTCGACCCGCTCGACCCGCTCGACTTTGTCGAGCTTTTGAAGAGGCATCCCTCCGGATGCCGTATGTCGAGCTTTTGAAGAGGCATCCCTCCGGATGCCGTATGTCGAGCTTTTGAAGAGGCATCCCCTCCGACTCCTTCCAGGAGTCTCCCCAAAGATCAGCGTAGCTGATCGGTCGGATGCCGGAGGCCGACCCAAAAAGAAGCTTCCCAAGGAGGCTGGGGTCGACCTGAAAAGAAGGCGTCCCTTCGGACGCCGGGACATGAAAAAAGAGTTCGTTCGATGCTGAACTCTTTTTTCGTATTAAGGAGAAAAAAAGAATGGCCAATCGCCAAGCCGTTATAAAAACCAATCTGGGGACTATCCGCTTTGAACTTTTGGAAACGGAAGCCCCCAAGACTACTGAAAATTTCATCACCTTGGCTGAAAAAGGATATTACGATGGAGTTATCTTTCACCGGACCATCAAAGGATTTATGATCCAGGGCGGAGATCCCAGCGGTACCGGAAGAGGGGGCCAATCAGCCTGGGGCGGCCGTTTCAACGATGAAATCAATCCGGCATCAAGCCTCTATCAAAAGGGTTACCAGGCCGGAACCGTAGCTATGGCCAATGCCGGTCCCAATACCAATGGTTCTCAATTCTTTATCATGCATGTGAAATATCCCCTTCCACCCAACTATACCATTTTTGGGCAGGTCACCGAGGGCCAGGAGGTAGTAAACGCCATTGCCTGCGGCCCGACCGATGCCAACGATCGCCCTGTTTCCCCGGTCATCATGGGAAAAGTCACGGTCGAATAAGCAGTGATGTTCCCCCGTCAGGACTTGAGAAATCTGGCAATTATTGCCCATGTCGATCACGGCAAGACCACCTTGGTTGATGCCATGCTCTGGCAAAGCGGTGTCTTCCGGGAAAACCAGCAGGTGGTCGAGCGGGTCATGGACAGTATGGACCTGGAGCGGGAAAAGGGCATCACCATCATGGCCAAGAATACGGCTATCGTCTACCAGGGGGTCAAAATAAATATTGTCGATACCCCCGGGCACGCCGACTTCGGAGGAGAAGTGGAAAGGACTCTGAACATGGTGGATGGGGTTATGCTTCTGGTGGATGCCACCGAAGGTCCCCTGCCCCAGACCCGTTTTGTTTTGGGTAAGGCCCTGGAGCGGAAGCTTCCCCCCATTGTGGTGATTAATAAGATCGACCGTCCGGATCGCCGGATCAAGGAGGTCCTGGATGAAATTTATGATCTTTTCATCGATCTGGAAGCCACTGAAGACCAGCTTGATTTCCCGGTCCTATATACCAATGCCCGAGCCGGCATCGCTTTAACCGATCCTGACGGTCAGGGCCAAAGTCTGACCCCTCTCTTTGAGGCCATCTTAAAGGCCATCCCGGCACCGGTTTGTGATCCGGAGGCCCCTTTGCAGTTCCTGGTAACCAATCTGGATTACAGTGACTACGTGGGTCGGATCGCGGTGGGCAAGATAGTCAGTGGTCATTTAAAAATCAGACAAGAAGTAGCCCTCCTAAAAGGCGGAGTGATGACCGGCAAGGCCATCCTCAGCCAGGTTTATTCCTATGAAGGACTCAACCGGGTGGAGCGGGACCTGATCGAAGCCGGCGATATCGCCGCGGTAGCCGGGGTGGATGATGTTTTTATCGGGGATACCCTTGGCGATCCGGAAGATCCCAGGCCTTTACCGACCATACTCATTGAGGAACCGACCCTGTCCATGGTTTTTTCCGTCAACACCTCACCCTTGGCCGGAAAGGAAGGGCGGCTCATTACCTCCCGCCACATCAAAGAACGTCTGGACAAAGAACTCCTTTATAATGTCAGTATCGGCGTGGAAGAGGCGGAACAGCGTGATTCATTCAAGGTCAGCGCCCGCGGCGAATTGCAATTGGCGGTACTGGTGGAAATGATGCGCCGGGAAGGTTTTGAGCTTTCCCTTTCCAAACCGAAGATCATCACCCGTCAGATCGACGGGCAACCGATGGAACCCCTGGAACTGGCCGTTGTGGACATTCCGGAGGTCCATGTCGGGGTCGTCAGCGAGAAGCTGAGCTCCCGACGGGGGCGAATGACCAAGATGATCAACCATGGTTCCGGCCGGGTGCGTCTGGAATTTGAAATCCCCTCCCGGGGCTTGATCGGTTTTCGAAGCCAATTCCTGACCGATACCCGGGGTACCGGGCTTTTCAACACCCTGGTTATCGGCCATACCCCTTATGCCGGGGCCATTCCCTCCAGGCCGAACGGGGTCCTGGTTTCTGACCGGCCTGGCAAAGCGGTGTCTTATGCCATCTTTCATCTCCAACCCCGGGGCGTCATTTTTGTAAATCCCGGAGATCCGGTCTATGCCGGTTTAATCCTCTGGGTGAATATCACTAAAGAAAAAAAACTGACCAATATCCGGGCCGCCAATGCCGATGAGGCCTTGCGCCTGGTTCCGCCCCGCCGATTCACCCTCGAACAGGCCATGGAATACATCAATGAAGATGAACAGGTGGAAGTAACCCCTCAGTCTATCCGCCTTCGGAAAACAAAGAGCCGGTAAAGGAATTCCCATGTCTGATGATTTTCCATCCCGGCCGGAAGAAGAAACGTTTTCACTTTCAGATCAAAGACCCACCAAAGAAATTTTGGCCGACGAGATCAACCGCCATATCATTTCCAATCTGGGAGAAGAGATCTACGGGAAGAACCATTTTCGCTATTTTAATGGGTTGGCCTACAGCCTCCGGGACCGGTTGATCCAGGCCTGGCTCGACACCCAGCGCGCTTACTACGACGGCCTGGTCAAGCGGATCTATTATCTTTCCCTCGAATTTCTCCCCGGCCGGTTCCTGATGAATTATCTAACCAGTATGGGCCTGGAGCAAAGCTGTCGGGAAGTGCTGGAAAAGCTCGGTCTGTCCCTGGAGGATATCGAAGAGGTGGAATGGGACCCCGGTCTTGGCAACGGGGGCCTGGGCCGGCTGGCCTCCTGTTATCTGGATTCCATGGCCAGCCTCAAGATCCCCGGTTACGGCTACGGCATTCTTTATGACTATGGCATCTTTTACCAGAACCTGATCAATGGCTACCAGGAGGAGAGTTGCGACAACTGGCGCCGCCAGGGAAATCCCTGGGAGATTGTCCGGCGCGAGCATCTGTACGCGATCAATTTCAACGGCCGAAGCGAGGCCTACCGCGACACAGCGGGATTCCTGCGATACCGCTGGGTGGACACCGAAAAGGTCATGGCCGTACCCTGCGACATCCTGATCCCCGGCTACGGCAGTCCCCATGTAACCAATATGCGGCTATGGACCTCCCTATCGACCAGGGAATTCAACCCGACCGTTTTCAACCGTGGAGATTATGCCGGGGCGATGCATGAAAAGATTATGAGCGAAAACATCTCCAAGATACTCTACCCGGATGACCAGAGGGAGCAAGGCAAGGAATTACGGTTAAAGCAGCAATATTTCCTGGTTGCCGCAACACTCCAGGACATCCTGCGCCGGCACAAGAAGCAGCACGGCACGGTAAGCGGATTGAGCGACTATACCGCGATCCAATTGAATGATACTCATCCGGCCATTGCCATTGCTGAACTGATGCGTCTGCTGATTGACCAAGAAGGGCTGGGCTGGGATCAGGCCTGGGAGATCTGCAACCGGACCTTTGCCTACACCAACCATACTGTCCTGCCCGAGGCCCTGGAGACCTGGCCGGTGTCCTTAATCGGACGCTTATTGCCCCGTCACCAGGAGATCATTTACGAGATCAATCATCGCTTTCTTCAGGAGGTGGAGATCCGTCATCCGGGCGACGGATTGCGCCGGTCCCGGATGTCCATCATCGCCGAAGGACCGGAGCACCGGGTCCGCATGGCCCATTTGGCTATTGTGGGCAGCCATTCGGTCAACGGCGTGGCCGCGCTGCACACCCAAATTCTGAAAGATCGCCTGTTCAGCGATTTTCATCAGTTCTATCCGGGTAAATTCAAAAACGTTACCAACGGCGTCACGCCCCGCCGTTGGCTGTTGCAAGCCAACCCGGCCTTATCCGAACTCATCACCAAGGCTATCGGTCCCGAATGGGTCGTTGAGTTAAGTAAACTTAAAGAACTCATACCCCTGGCCGATGATCCGGTATTTCGCCAGGCCTTTGCCGAGGCCAAACGCAACAACAAAAAAAAATTGGCTCGATATGCGCTGCGCAAACTGGGGATGGGCATCAATCCCCGCACCCTGTTTGACTGCCAGTTCAAAAGGATCCATGAATATAAACGTCAGATGCTAAATATCTTGCAGGTGGTGACCCGTTACAACCGCATCAAGGCCAATCCCGAAGGGTCCTTTGTACCCCGAACGGTGCTAATGGGCGGGAAGGCGGCGCCCGGCTATTATCGGGCCAAACTGATCATCAAGCTGTTCAACTCCGTGGCCGATGTAGTTAATAATGACCCCGAGGTGAAAGGCCGACTCCGGATGCTCTTTTTACCCAACTATTGCATATCCCAAGCCGAGAAGGTCATACCCGCCGCGGATCTTTCGGAGCAGATATCCACGGCCGGAATGGAGGCCTCCGGCACGGGCAACATGAAATTCTCCCTTAACGGGGCTTTAACCATCGGCACCCTGGACGGGGCCAATGTAGAAATCAGGGAAGAGGTTGGGGCCGAGAACTTCTTCCTTTTCGGGCTGCGGTCTGAAGAGGTTGAACAGCTTCGGCAGGGAGGGTACAACCCCTTTCATATTTACCAGAGCGACCCGGAACTCAAACAGGCCATCGACCAGATCAATTCCGGATTTTTTTTACCCGAAGAAAATTCACTGTTCACCCCGATCGTAGACGCCCTGTTGCGGGAGGGCGATTATTTCCTGGTTCTGGCGGACTATCGAAGTTATCTGGATACCCAGGATCGGGTTGATGCGCTGTTCGGGGATCAGGAAGAATGGACCCGCAAGGCCATCCTCAACACAGCCCACATGGGCCATTTCTCCAGTGACCGTGCCGTGTTGGAATATGCCCGGCAGATATGGGGGATTCAGCCTCTGGGGAATTAAGCGTCGCTAACTGGCTGCTCCGATCTGAGTAAAAAAACCGCCCGCCCAATCCCGGGCCTGGGCGAAGAAAGCCTTGACCCGGTTGAGGTCCAACAGGAGATTCTGGGTCAGAGAATCGAGAGTGGCCCAATCCCCGATCTCCAGGGAATCCAATAACTCGAAAAGTGGGCGGTACTCATTGTTAAGGTCCTGCCGAAGGGCCGCTTTAAGTTTGACTTCCAGGGGCAGCAACTCCACTATCTGGTCCATGGGCAGTCCCAGAATGGTGTCCAGCAGTGAGAATAAGCCCAGTAGGAAAAGGGTATTCGGGTTATATCCCCAATAATCATATTCCTTGGCCAGCAGTTCGAAAAATTTTCCACGCTGCAGGGACAGGGCCGCCACTTCCCGGGGAACCTCCTCTTTACCGACCAGATCAACGAATAATACAGCCTGCAGCCAGCTTTTAAGTTTGATCCAGCCGAGGATCATGATGGCTTGATCAATAGACTGAATGTTGTGTCGAAATCCAAACCAGGCGCTGTTCAGGTATGACAGCAGGCGAAAACTGATGGATACGTCGGAAAGAATGGCTTCGGCCAGAACCTTTACATCTGGGTCTTCGACTTCGAGGAGTTGAAAAAGATTGAAACGCGCCACCTGGTTGGAACCAAGCTGGCGGTCGGGCACATATTCCGGTTTCTTGAAAAAGGGGCCTTGAAAAAGGGCAAAACCCAGGTCTTTTGCAGCCGAGTACTGTTCATGGGTTTTGATATCGCGCGCCAGCAGCCGGGAGGAGGGGTGCCCCCCCCGGGCCAACAAAGTCAGGTCGGGCTTTCCCTGGGTGAGATCAAAAGAAAAGATATCCCCCGGAGCATAAAGCGCATCAGGGAGCGGCCTGTCGCAGTGGACCTCCCAGTTAATCTGATACCCCTCCTGTCGAAGGGTCTGAAGGGCGGCCTCTAAGCCGGGAGCCTGGACCTCCCCCCCGGCCAACACCCGCACCACGCTGTTGGCCGGCGGCAAGGCATAGGGAACCCCGGTCAGGATTCCGGTTTCGTCAAAGCCGACCATGATCTTCTTACCTCGTTCCATGGGTTCCTGCAAGCCCAAATAGGTACTGGAGGAAAGGCCGACCGTGCTTTCCTTTTGCGGAAAAATTTCGTATAGCCCCCCCTTTTCTTCGCCGCCCAGCAGTTCATATCCCCAGATGCTGCGATGGGCATCAAGAATCGGTTGCTTGGTGAAAAATACGGTTGGCGCCCCTGATGTTGTATTTTCTTCAGTCATAGTACAGCCTCTGGTTCTTAAGCCCCCTTCAAACAGCCTATCCGGGGGCGCCGGCCTGCCGGGCCTGATTGAAAAGAGGTTTGGGTCCGGTCAATCCAACGTAAAACGATGAGCCGGTTTCTTTCTGGTATAATAAGTCAGGGGTGTGTTCGATATCCATTAGCTCCTCCCGGCCGCAGCCTGGGGCCAGCTCCCGGTCGGGGAACAGGTATCAACGCAAATCCGATTCCGACCGCGGCACTTGGCCTCGTACATGGCTTGATCGGCCCTTTTAACCCATTGTTCTTGGGAAAGATCTGATTCCAGTTGGAGCCAGGCCACGCCGAAACTCATCGTCACTTTGACCACCCGACCTTCATATTTCACCTCCAAGTTTTCGATGCTTTGCCTTAATCGTTCGACCACCGCCAGAGACTCGGGGAAAGAGGTGTTGGTCAGCAGTATCCCGAATTCCTCCCCCCCGTGGCGGGCGACAATATCCGAATTTCTTAGAGAGTTGTTGAACTGTTGGGAAATGGCCTGCAACACCTTATCCCCGGCCGAATGACCGAAGGTGTCATTGACCGACTTAAAATAATCGATATCGGCAATGATCAAGGTCAGAGGGGTCTGGTATCTTTTGGCCCGATCGTATTCCCGAGTCAGGAAGTAATGAAAACTCTTGTAATTGAACAACCCTGTCAAGCCATCCTGCATGACTTCATCTTGTAGAGATTTTACCCGGTTCTGCTGGACGAGCATCTCTTGCAGAATGAGGTCGGAAATTTGGATCAGCTCCTGACGGGCCTTCTCAATGAGCTCCAGATATTCGTTTTCTTCCTTCAAACGGATTTCAAACAAACCGGAAATCTCCTTGGTCTGCCGGTGGGCCTCTTCAATAAGAGTATCCACATGAATTTGCTGATCAAATCCCCAACGCGCCAGATAACTTTTCAGAATTCCCAGAGAAAGAGTTTTGCGGCTGCCGGAGAAATATTCCACCACCTGATTGGCCAGAAACAGCACCTTGCCCAGCAAACCCATAGGGTAGGCGAAAGTTTCCAACACTTCGGGAAGATGATGGCTCTCTGCCGGCTCACGAAAAAAAAGAGGAAGACCCCACTGTTTGATCAATATCCCGCTCAATTCCATATGAGTGAAGCCCAGGATCTTTTTTTCCGCCTCATAAAAATCACCTTGGGTGTCCCTTTGTTCCTTGAGTACCAGGTTATATTGTTTCGGCATGGATTGGTTCAACCCCAGCCGTCCGATATCGTGGAGTAATCCGAGAGTAAAACTGTCTTCGGCCAGGGGAGGAAGAACTTTCTTGGCCAGGAAGCGGCATACTACGGCAGCCATTACCGAATTTCTCCAGAACTCGACGTAATTGAAATCATCCTTTCCGGGCCTCGCCAGTTTCAAAAGTGAGAAACTCAACGCCACCTTTTTAACGGTATTAAACCCGAGTAGTTTTACCGCGTGAGAAACAGAGGTGATTTCTACCGGCAGGGCATAAAAGGACGAATTGATCAAGCCCAGGATTTTTCCTGAGAGCGGCGGATCCAGGGAGAGAATCTCCCCCAGATCTTCCAGATTGGTATTTTCATTATTGACCGCCTCAATAATTTTGAGCACGATTCCCGGAAGGGTGGGGAGGTTCTCCGGTTGTTTTAAAATATTTTTTAAGGGTAATGCGTTCAGGTCAAGTGAAGGCATTAAAAGCTCTCCCCATCTAACTTATTTATTTGTCGATGGAATTCTTTAAATTGCTATCCCCGGGGAATAGACTGATCGGACTTTATTCTTTTATCGGCTTATTTTGAAAGAACTTTAAATCTCTGATAGTTATCCTCTTATCCGGAATCGGGGGGCTGTTGCTTCCCCTCTTTCAACAAATAAGCCCCAACTCCCTTATATCCATTATTAATCACATTTTTATTAAATTTTTTCTTCTTGCTCCTCGCGCTTTCTTTTTTTTTACCCTTATTATTCAACAGTAAAATTTTGTCAAACCGAAGAGATACAAGACCTTCTTAAAAGTCTTAAATAGAGATTGAGGTATTGGCCATGGCCTGAGTTTCCACTGAAGGGGACAAATAATCCTGAGACGATCTTAGAATACTCCATCTGCAGAGAGCTTCGCTTCCGGAGTGGTTTCCTCATTTCTAATTCAGACCTTCCTTTCATTTCGAGAACGATTAAAGTTCCTTAGAAAAACTTCCGATTAGACTTTCAGAGGGAGAGGTGCTTTCGCCTTCGGATCTCCCTCTAGCCGATTCCAGGCCGGATTTATTCCGGCATAATTAAGGCGGTAGCAGAGGTGGTCCCCATAGCATTTATTCAAAAGAGAATTTTATCCCGTCCCAATCCTCCACTTGACGGGCTTAATTACTGGCGGGAGCGGATTTTAGACGCCGTCCTGACAGCCGGAGGCGGATTGGGTCTATTGGCTGCGATTCCCGCCATTTTTTTAGCCTTTAACCGGCAGTTGTGGGCCTTGCTGATTGGAGACGGTATCGTCCTGATCCTGATGGGCTATCTATTGTTTAGCCCCCGTCGGAATCTGAAGTTTCGGGCCGGTCTTGCCTTGTCAATGGCTTATTTAGTAGGGGTACTCATCATCCACCAGGTTGGGTTTTTAAGCGGGGGGAGCGCTTGGCTGTTTTGTTTTTCCGTCCTGTCCGGGGTTTTGCTGGGTTTAAGCGCGTAATGGGCTCCAGAAAATAAACCGGCAAAGGGAGCAGGCCACCGCTGATCTGCAGGCGGAAAGAGAAGCATTGATATTGACTAAGGAAAAGTTGAAGCAGGAGATTGAGGTTCGCCAGGAGTCTGAGAAAGCCCTTCGGGAGCGGGAACATCTATACCGAACCCTGGCTGAAAATATCAGGGATGTCATCTGGACCATGGATTTGAATTTAAAGTTTACTTATGTCAGCCCGGCTGTAGAGTCCTTGCACGGGTGGACGATGAAAGAGATAATTCAATTGGGTCTGGAAGATATCATAATGCCAAGTTCCTTGGGCAAAATTCATGAGGAAATTCAGAAGAAGATGGCGGTAGTCAACCGGATCGGTAGGAACAACCAGTCAATAACTCTGGAACTGGAATCGCGCAACAAGAACGGAACAACCTTTTGGGCTGAAGTAACCGCCACTTTTCTAGTGGACGAGGACGGTCGGCCAACGGGCATCCTCGGTGTAACCCGGGACATCACCGAACGGAAAAAAGCCCAGCTTGAAAAAGAAAAACTCCTGGAAAGTCTGAGTCAGTCAAAAAAGATGGAAGCCATAGGGCAGTTGGCCGGAGGGGTGGCCCATGATCTTAATAATGTCCTGTCCGGCATCGTCAGCTATCCCGATCTGCTGCTTTGGGGGCTGCCCGCGGACAGCCCCCTGCGAAGACCAATTGAAACCATCCAGGAGTCCGGGAAAAAGGCAGCCGCTATGGTTCAGGATCTGTTGACCCTGGCCCGTAGGGGCGTTCAAGTTTCAGAAGTTGTCAACCTGAACGAGATTATCCGGGATTATCTGATCAGTCCGGAGTTTCATCGGATGAAATCCTTTCATCCCCTGGTGACCATAGTGACCCGGCTGGATACGGATCTTCTAAATATCTTGGGCTCCCCCGTTCATTTGTCGAAAACGATCATGAATCTTGTTTCCAACGCCGCTGAATCCATGCCCAGAGGAGGGGAGATCATGATTACCTCCCACAACACTTATCTTGACCGGCCGGTATCCGGATATACCGAGATTCGGGAGGGAGAATATACGGTTTTAATGATTACCGATAGAGGGATTGGTATCTCAGCAGAAGATATTTCCCGGATTTTCGAACCGTTTTATACCAAAAAGAAGATGGGGCGGAGCGGCACGGGTCTGGGAATGGCCGTCGTCTGGGGAACGGTTGAGGACCACCTGGGATATATCCATATTCAGAGCGCCTTGGGAAAGGGAACAACGGTTACCGTCTATCTGCCCGCCACCCGACAGGAAAAGGTCTCCAAGACCAATTCTACTTTGATTGATCGATACCGGGGGCAGGGAGAAACCATTTTGGTAGTAGACGATCTAAAGGAACAGAGAGAAATCGCCACCCGCATCCTGAATACACTCGGTTATAGGGCTAAACCGGCGGCCAGCGGCGAGGAGGCGCTTGATATGATCCGTCGGGAAAAAGCGGATCTGGTTGTTCTGGATATGATTATGGAGCCGGGGATGGACGGATTAGATACCTACAAAAGGATCCTTGAGATTCATCCCCGGCAGAAGGCGATTATTGTCAGTGGTTTTTCTGAAACAAAGCGGGTGAACGCCGCCCAAGCCCTGGGGGCGGGGACTTATGTAAAAAAACCTTATGTTATCGAAAAATTGGGACAAGCGGTTAGGATAGAATTAGACCGGGTCCCATGAATGGATCGGAATAAGGCTTATTCTTCTTGATCCCGACCTTTCCTTGTTTTATACTCTTCAAAAATAAAATTCGATAAATTTGCGGTCATGGTTAAAGAGCACGGAACAACCACTATAGTGGTCACCAAAGGGGTCAGCGAAGCGAACAGGGAGCCGGGAAAATCCTGCCTGGTCGTTTTCTATGGACAAAATCTGGGCAAACGGTATTTCCTGGATAAAGACGATCAATTGATCGGTCGCTCTGACTCGGCCCAGGTTCGAATCGACGAGGAAAGCGTATCGCGAAAACACGCGCGCGTTGTCAGTATGAATACCGGCTGCTGGCGGGTGATAGATCTCGGCTCGACCAACGGCACCTTTGTCAACGATCAGCCGGTGGCTGAGGCCGAGTTGAACAACGGCGATATGTTGAGGATCGGTCAAACCATTTTCAAGTACCTGTCCGGTACCAATATCGAGACCAAATACCACGAAGAATTCTTCCGCCTGACCGCCATCGACGGCTTGACCCAGGCCTACAGCAAGCGATTTCTGCTCGAGACCCTCGATCGCGAATTCCACCGAGCTATCCGCCATTCTCGCCGCCTGTCCCTGGCCATGCTCGACATCGACCATTTCAAACAGATTAATGACCGCTACGGCCATCTAGCCGGCGACACCATTTTGCGCGAGATGTCGGGAATTATATTGCGCCATATCCGCCGTGAAGATGTTTTTGCACGGTATGGGGGTGAGGAATTCGCGCTGGTTTTGCCGGAAACCGACCGGGACCAGGCGATTCATATCATTGAGAAGCTGAGGCAGTTGATCGAGGAATACCGCTTTTCTTTTAACGGTAAAAACATTTCGGTGACCGTCAGCTTTGGAGTAGCGGTAGCAGGAGGCCGGGATACCGCAGAATCCATGCAGGATTTCATCGCCTGCGCCGATGCCAGACTGTATGAGGCCAAGCAGACCGGCCGAAATCGCGTGGTCGGCTAGAATAAAGATTAAATAACTTTCATTCGGTAATAAGGCTGACAAGAGAAGCCAAGAAAATAAAAAAAAGCCCCCGAAAATAAAGGGGGCTTTTTTGCTTACCGTAAGGGTTGACGATTTAGTACATACCTCCCATACCGCCCATACCCCCACCTGGCGGCATTGACGGCATGGCGGGCTCATTTTTGCTTGGTTTCTCGGCTACCATAGCCTCGGTGGTCAACAAGAGGGAGGCCACTGAGGCCGCGTTTTGTAAGGCAAAACGGGTGACCTTGGTCGGATCCATGACCCCGGCCTTCATCAGATCTTCATAAACCCCGGTATCGGCATTAAAGCCGAAGGCTCCTTTTTCTGCTTTAACCTTTTCCACGACCACGGAACCTTCAAATCCGGCGTTATTGGCAATTTGGCGGATAGGCTCTTCCAAAGCTCTTCGGATGATATTTAGCCCAAGGGTTTCCTCACCCTCTGTCTTTAGGGCGTTTAAAGCCGGCAAACAGCGTAAAAGGGCAATGCCGCCACCCGGTACGATGCCTTCTTCAACGGCGGCACGGGTCGCATTCAAAGCGTCCTCGACGCGGGCCTTTTTCTCTTTCATCTCGGTTTCGGTAGCGGCCCCCACGTTGATTACGGCAACGCCGCCGATCAATTTGGCTAAGCGCTCCTGGAGTTTCTCCCGGTCGTAATCCGAGGTGGTTTCATCAATCTGAGCTCGAATCTGTTTGACCCGGCCTTCCAGAGCCGATTTCTCCCCGCCGCCGTCAACGATGGTCGTATTATCCTTATCGATGGTGATCCGCTTGGCTGTTCCCATATCCTTCAAGGAGACATTTTCTAATTTAATCCCCAAATCTTCAGAGATCATCTGTCCACCGGTTAAAACGGCGATATCTTCCAGCATGGCCTTGCGCCGGTCCCCAAAACCCGGGGCCTTGACGGCCGCACAGGAAAAGGTCCCTCTGAGCTTGTTGACTACCAAGGTGGCCAGGGCTTCTCCCTCAACCTCCTCGGCAATAATTAACAAAGGACGGCCGCTCTTGGCGACCTGTTCCAACACGGGAAGCAGGTCTTTCATGCTGCTGATCTTTTTTTCATTGATCAGGATATAGGGATCATTTAAAACCGCTTCCATCTTCTCCGGATTGGTCACAAAATAGGGAGAAATATATCCCCGGTCAAACTGCATCCCTTCCACCACTTCCAGGGTCGTTTCCATGCTTTTGGCTTCTTCAACGGTGATAACCCCTTCTTTACCAACCTTCTCCATGGCTTCGGCAATGATATTGCCGATGGTGGAATCATTGTTGGCCGAAATGGTCCCTACCTGAGCGATCTCTTTGTGGCCCTTGGTGGGCTTGCTGATACTTTTCAATTCCTTGACTACGGCCTCAACGCCTTTTTCGATGCCTCTTTTAATGGCCATGGGATTGCTTCCGGCGGCAACCAGCTTAGACCCCTCGCGGTAAATGGCCTGGGCCAATAAAGTGGCCGTAGTAGTCCCATCTCCAGCCACATCGCTGGTTTTGGAAGCCACTTCTTTGACCATCTGGGCTCCCATATTTTCGAACTTGTCTTCCAGTTCGATCTCTTTGGCCACGGTAACTCCATCCTTGGTGATGGTCGGAGAACCCCAGGATTTATCCAATATCACGTTTCGTCCTTTAGGTCCCAGGGTCACCTTAACGGCATCGGCCAAGGTATCCACCCCTATTCTCATAGCCTCGCGCGCCCTTGTATCGTACTTAATCTCTTTTGCTGACATATTTTACTTCCTCCTTTATTCTATTACGCCTAAGATATCGTCTTCTCGCATCATTAAAAATTCTTCTTTATTCTATTACGCCTAAGATATCGTCTTCTCGCATCATTAAAAATTCTTCGCCTTCGATCTTGATTTCGGTCCCGGAGTATTTCCCGAATAAAATCTTATCCCCCACCTTGACATCCAGCGGAGTCTTGGTCCCATTTTCCAAGACTTTACCCGGCCCTACGGCGATAACTTTGCCTTCTTGGGGTTTTTCCTTGGCTGTGTCCGGGATAATAATTCCTCCTTTGGTCTTTTCTTCTTCCTCAAGCCTCTGTACAATGACCCGATCATGTAATGGCCTAATTTTCATAAGCTTACTCTCCTTCTTTTATGAAATTCCTGGATTTTTAGCACTCGACTTAGTTGAGTGCTATTTTTAGTATAAGCATAAAATTTTAGAATTCAAGTAAAAAATTCAAAACCTTGGAATATACCCCCTTTAGAATCCAATTAAGCATCTCATGTTGGGACATTCAAGTCCATAGTTACCCTGAATGTTATGCTCATGTTCTAAAACCGGTAAAGGCTTTTTGCAGGCTCGAAAAAACCATTTTTGAGACAACCGGCAGGAAAATGGTAACAAAAACAAAAAAGGAGCTAAGCCCTGGTGGCTTAACTCCTTGATTTTCATGGTAGGCACGAAGGGTCTTGAACCCTTGACCTCTACCGTGTCAGGGTAGCGCTCTCCCCCTGAGCTACGTGCCTGTTTGACTATACATTTAAACAATTTTGGCTGTCAGGTCAAGCAAAAACCCTTTATTATTTTTAGACCACTGACCAATCAGTACCAAAAATTCCTGACCCGGTCTGAAAAATAATTCCGGGCAGTCAGGTTAAAATCTTCAGGCCGGTGTAGAGATAATGCAGGCCGGAAAAAACGGTAAAAGCCAAGGTCCCTAAAACCAGCCCTTGTCTCAGCCAATCGTCGAGTTGAATGTACCCCGAAGCCAGGACGAGCAGTATCAACAACAACTGAAAGAGAGTGGTCATCTTGCTGTAGACGGTCGGTCTCATCTCAAACTGGATGTGGCTATAAAACAAGATGCCCACCCCCAGGACGATCACCACATCCCGGCTGATGACAATCACCGAAAGCCAAACCGGAATCTCTTTCATGATCGCCAAGGTGATAAAGGCCGTGGACAGCAACAATTTGTCGGCAATGGGATCCAGCAGTGCCCCCAGGCGGGTCTTTTGGGAAAACCAGCGGGCCGTGAAGCCATCCAGTCCATCGGTCACCGCGGCCCCGGCAAATACCCATAGGGCCTGTTTTAAAGAACCATTGATAAGAAGGATGGCGAACCAGGGTATCAGAACGATTCGAATCAGGGTTAAAAAATTAGGGATGGACATAGCTTATGATTTATCAAGAAATTGGTGGATTGTAAATCGGATTTTATCAAATTCTTGGGGAGATAACCAGTTCAAACTGGCTTCTTTGCTCAACCAGGTCATTTGTCTCTTGGCATAACGGCGGGTATCCCTTTTTAACAGGCCCAGGGCCTCCTCTAAATCAAGGTCGCCATTGATGACCCTGGTTAAATGACGGTAACCCAGGGATTGCATGGGCTTTAATTCGGGTGAATACCCTTTTGCCAAAAGCCCCTCGACTTCTGCCAAAAAGCCTCTGGTCATCATTTCTTCGGTCCTCAAATTAATCCTCCGATAGAGGGCCTCTCGCTCCAGGAAAAGGCCGATCCAGAGGATATCAAAATCCGATTCGGCCTCCGGTCGCCACTGCTGCCACTCCGATATGGGACGTCCGGTCAGCTCCGGAACTTCCAGCGCCCGGATCAGTCGAAAAGTGTCCCGGGGATGAATCCGCTCGGCGGCCTTGGGATCGATTTCCTTCAGGGCCGACCACAGGAATTCGGGACCTTGGTCAGAGGCGGCTTGCTGCCATCGTTTCCTGATCTCTGGCTTGGGTTCTGGACAGGGGAAAATCCCCCTTTGCAAGACCCTTAGATACAGACCGGTCCCCCCAATGACCAGGATCGGTACCCGGCGGAGATGGAGTTTTTCAATAACCGACTGAGCCCGAATCCTGAACTCCGAGACATTGAAGAGCTGGTCCGGATTGAGAATATCGATTAAATGATGAGGGACCTCCCTTTGTTCCGATAGGCTTGGCTTGGCCGTGCCAATGTCCATATCGCGAAATACCTGCAGGGAATCGGCATTGAGAATTTCTCCGCCCATCTCCCGGGCCAGTTGGTGTCCAAGGCCCGATTTCCCGACTGCTGTCGGTCCGGTGATGAAAATTAGTTTTGGACGGGGCATTTTGGGGTCTGTTTGGTCTATCCGGTCTTTTTGGTCTGTTTGTTCAAGCAAAGGGCGTGGGGCATAGCATAGGGCGAGAGAAATCTTTTTTTCCCGGCTAGTCTAAGATTCTTATACTCTAAGCCCAAGGCTCTTTGCCCTCGGCCGTTTTAACCCTCAACCTCTTCCCAGGAAAACAGGATCCATAAAGGGCGGCCATGAGGACAATGGGAAGGAGATTCCACCTGATCCAATTGATTCAATAAGGTCTTGATTTCTTCCGGACCCAGCGCCTGTCCGGCCCGGATCGCACTATGGCAGGCCAGCAGTTTAAGCAGGGATTGATTGAAATCCTCAGGCCTGATGGGCGGGGTTCCCATTTTCATTTCTTCAAGGATTTCTTTTAAAGCCGTTTCTCCCTGTCCTGAACTCATGCCCGCCGGTATAGATTTTATCCAGACACTGTTCCCGCCCGCCATGGCGATCTCAAATCCAAAGGCCGCCATTTCCGGAATAATTGTCTCCAGATCGATGGACCAGCCCGAAGGCAGCTCCACCAGAATGGGAACGATTAGATATTGAGAAGAAACCCCTCCGGCCTGCCATTGGCTTAGATATCGTTCATAGAGAACTCTCTCGTGGGCGGCATGTTGATCGATCAGAACCAGTCCCTGGGGCGTCAAGGACACCAGATAGGTGCCCTGAACTTGACCGAGGACCGATAGCTGGGCAAACCCCCCTTCCCTCCCGGCCGGAGACTCCTCATCCGGAATTCGATCGATCATCGATGTCTTCTGGTCCGCTGAGATATCGAAATTTTCAGCAGCCCAGGGGATTGAATCCGTTTTCTGAGTCAAAGGGGTCAGGAAAGGAGGAAGGTCGGATTCTTTGAACAGAAAAGGCTGGGCCGGAGCCGGAGACCAGGGGGTTGGAAAAAATCTCCTTTCCCTCTCCTCCGGTTTAGGGACATAGGATTTCAAGGACTGTCCGATAGCCTTTCCGACCAAAGTTTGAATCCAGGTTGTTTGACTGAAGCGCACCTCCTGCTTAAAGGGATGAATATTGACATCGATCAGTTCCGGAGGAACCTCCATCCAAAGCACGGCGGTGGGGAAACGCCCGGAAGGGATCATGCCGGCATAAGACCTGAGAATCAGGGGATACAAAAGCGGACTGCGCACCCATCGTTGATTGACGATAAAAGCGATATTTCTGGAGGTATTTTGATGGCAGTGGGGAGGAGAGATAAAACCGTAAATCCGGATCCGGTCTTCGGTCAAGTCCACAGGAATCAATGCATTTATTTTTTCCGATCCCCATAAATCCTGCAAACGAAGCAACAGCTCTGGGGCAGGAAAAAGCTGAAAAATCTTTTTGCCGTTGTGGATCAGTTCGAATCGAAGCTGAGGGAAGCCCAGGGCCACCCGTTCGAAGGCCATCTGGATCTGATTCCACTCCACTCTGGGACTTTTCAAAAAAGCCATCCGTGCCGGTGTGTTATAAAAAAGATCGAGCACCTCCACCGTGGTACCGGCAGTCCCTCCCACCTCCTCCAGACTTATTTTTTTGCCTCCCCAAATCTCCAGGCGATGGCCGGACAATCCCTCTCTGGGAGTGGAAAGGATCGTCAACCGGCTGACTGCGGCGATGCTGGGCAGGGCTTCTCCTCGAAAGCCCATCGACTTTAAAGCTATGAGATCGGCATATTCCCTGATTTTACTGGTGGCATGCCGCTCCACGGCCAGTACCAGGTCTTCCTTGGTCATACCCCGGCCGTTATCCGTGACCCGGATGGAAGACCTTCCGGACTGGAGAATATCCACCTGAATGTCGGAAGCCCCGGCATCAACGGAATTCTCCAATAATTCCTTGACAACCGAAGCGGGTCTTTCAACCACCTCACCGGCGGCGATTTGATTGATCAAGGATTCAGGAAGAATTTGGATTATTCCACTCATAACATTTATTCATAGCTTCTGATTTTATTTTTTTCTGTTCTTTATAACATAAGGAACCTTTATCAGCTATAATATTATGATTCCGGATTCCGGATTCCGGATTGCGGATTGCGGATTCCGGATTCCGGAATTAAAAAGGAAAACTAACCTAAAAAGATAGATAGAGGATACAGGCTTGACCAGTTCGTAAGAAGTCGCCAGAAGCCCGAATTCGTCATTCCGGTCGGTCGGTCCGCTCGATTTCATCGAGCTTTTGAAGAGGCATCCCGTCAGACTCCCTCGGGGAGTCTGACCAAAAGATCGGCATAGCCGATCGGCCGGATGCCGTTTACCGACCTCAATTAAGAGACTTCCGAAGGAAGTCGAGCGAAAGCCGGAATCCAGGTTTTTTAATTAGTTAAAATTTTCTGGACCCCGGCCTTCGCCGGGGTGACGGCTTTTTACGAAGTCTATCAAGTTTGGCTTATGAATTTGGATAATGACACATTTCGCAATTCCCAATCCGCAATCGAAAATCGAGAATAAATCTCTTGATTTCCTTTCCAGTCATGAGGTAACCTTTTCCGTAAGGAGGGCTGGTCAGGTTCTTCTTACCGTGGCCTCTGCTGAAAGAATCGCCTTCTTCCACAGCAGAGGCCCGAATCATTTCGAAATTATCAGACAGGATCAACAAACAGGATTTACAGGAATTTTGTACAGGCTCTACTCTGGGCTGTCATTCCGGTCGGTCGGCTTTGCCGACCTCAATAAAAGACTTCCGGGGGAAGGCGAGGGAAAGCCGGAATCCAGGAATTTCCGGGCTAAGGATAACCTGGACCCCGGCTTTCGCCGGGGAGACGACTTTAAAGGGTTTGGGCTTTTTTATTGATCCCTTTGAGGGCTATTATTATCTAATTGGTTTTTTTAAATCACCATACCTCCGGCAGAGCCGGAGGCTTGAAAATAATGCCGCATCCGGGTTTTTCATGGATACCCCCAAGATGTTGTGGTTATTGAGGTTTGAATCTTAAAGTTGGACAAGTTGGCTGGAGAGGAAACAAATTCAACCCACCGCAATGAAAATAAATTGCT
>JACQYK010000285.1 GCA_016208255.1 Deltaproteobacteria bacterium
AATTTTCAATTCTCGAAATATTACCTGCCTTTTCCTGGGGTTGAAATTTTCGCCTTCCTTGACCTTAGCCAAAATTGAACATTTTTCAAAGGTCTCAAAAGTTTCACCCCAAAAGCTTGCCTTAGGCAAAAAAATCAGATAAAATCACTCTACCATCTTCAGGAGGTTTGGATTATGAAAGTTATTTTAAAAGAAGATATTTCCACCCTGGGAAAAGCCGGTGACCTGGTGGAGGTGACCCGGGGTTATGGTCGAAATTATTTAATCCCCCAGGGAAAAGCCCTGGAAGCCACGACGCATCACCAGAAACAGTTGGAAGAGCAAAAACGGATTATCTTAAAAAGAAAGGCCCAAACGCTGGAAAGCGCTCGAACACAGGCTGAAAAATTTGAGCTTTTGACCCTTGAACTGTCCCGCAAGGTGCAGGAGGAAGGGAAACTATACGGATCGGTATCAGCCAAAGACCTGGTAGAAAAATTGGCTGAGCAAAACATGGTACTGGACCGGAAGATGATTTCTTTGCCGGACCCGATCCGAAGTCTGGGCCAATATGAAGTTCCTATTAAATTGGAGGCCGGGATCACCGCCACCCTAAAGGTATCGGTAGTGGAAGATAAATAAAATACCAATGAGTAATGAGGATTCCGCCAATTTAAAAATCCCTCCCCAGAACCTGGAGGCTGAGCAGTCGGTTCTGGGAAGCGTCCTGCTGGAACCGGAAGCCCTCTCCCGGGTCCTGGAGGTCATGACCGGCGATGATTTCTACCGGGAGGCCCATCGCAAGATATTTGCCTCCATGCTGGATCTCTATCGAAAAGGGACCCCGGTCGATCTGATTACCCTTACCGAGATTCTCCAAAATAAAGGACTATTGGATGAAATCGGCGGGGCCAGCTATCTGACTTCATTGGCCGATGCCATTCCCTCGGCTATTCATGTGGATGTCTATGCCCGGATCATCCGGGAAAAGTCCATTCTCCGCCGCCTGATCAACCGGTCCACGGAGATTGCCAGCAAGGGTTATAGTTTTACCGGTGATGCCGAAGACCTGCTGGATGAGGCCGAAAAATCGATCTTTGCCATCTCCGAGGATAAGATCAACCCTCTGGTTTATCCTTTAAGCCAAATAATTAAAGAAAGCATGCCGGTCCTCGAAAATTTATATGACCGCAAAGAATCCGTGACCGGGGTCCCCACCGGGTTCACCCAGTTGGACAAACTTACTTCCGGCTTTCAAAACTCCGACCTGATCATCATTGCCGGCCGCCCCAGTATGGGTAAAACGGCCTTTGCCTTAAATATTGCCAGAAATGCCGCGGTGGATCATGAGGTACCGGTGGTGGTTTTTTCTTTAGAGATGTCCAGGCAGCAATTGGCCATACGCATGATTTGCAGCGAGGCCAAGGTGGATTCAAATAAAGTACGGACCGGTTTTTTCGGATCCCAAGAATGGCCTAAGTTGACCGCCGCCGCCGGGCATCTATCCGAGGCTCCGATCTTTATCGATGATTCGCCGACGATGACCGTTTTACAGATGCGGGCCAAGGCCCGACGGTTAAAGGCCGAGCAGGGTCTGGGTTTAGTGGTGATCGATTACCTCCAGTTAATGAAAGGAAGAGAGGGGAGCGAAAGAAGGGAGCAGGAAATATCCGAGATATCCAGGTCGCTAAAGGCCCTGGCCAAAGAATTGAATATTCCGGTCGTCGCCTTGTCCCAGCTCAATCGACGGCCGGAAGGCCGGGATGATAAAAAGCCGGTCCTGGCCGATCTCAGGGAATCCGGGGCCATTGAACAGGACGCCGATGTGATTTGTTTTATTTTCCGGGAAGAGATGTACGATGAAAATTCCAAACGCAAGGGGATCGCTGAAATTTTGCTCCGAAAGCATCGTAACGGACCGACCGGTTCGGTTCCCTTGAAATTTTTTAATGAACAGACTAGGTTTGAAGATCTGGCCTTTGACTTAGAAGAACCCCTTTAAACCGCCCTGTCCTGCCTTTTGGACAGGGCACCTCGAGCCGGTCGGCTCTGCCGACCAAAACAGGAGGCCTCCAAGGAGGCCGGGACATAAAAACAGAGCTCTGTTGACTCTGTACCCTATTTTCGCACAAAAAGGACTCGATAATTCACCGTATCTTTGGACATACCGCCGGTCTCAAGGCCCTCCATATAAAAAAGCTCGAATCTCTATTCCGCCGTCAGATTAATCCTTCCCAAATTGTTTCTCCTGAACTGGCTTTTTTTATAGCCCAACTTTCCTATGAACTGAACCGTCAAATCGGTCTGTTAATCAACCGGAAAGGCGGAATCGAAACCGTGATCGTCGGGGACGACCAATCCATTATCATCCCCCCGTTGCCTCAGTCCCGGATTGGAGTCGGACGGCTCAAGGGCCTTCGGTTACTCCATACCCATTTAAAAGGAGAGCCGATCAGCGAGGAAGACAAAATGGATTTAGCCCTGCTGCGACTGGACATGATAACCGCCATCGGAGTCAATCCGGCCGGACAGGCGCAGCGGCTGTATTCGGCCCACTTGCTGCCCGACAATCCGGAGGGTAAACAATGGACCATCCTGGATCCGGAACCAATCGGGCCATCCGGGGTGGAAGTCAATGGATTGATCCGCTCTCTCGAGGAAGAATGGGGCAGAAAGATCGCCTCCAAAAAAATCCCTCTCCGGGGCGAAAAGGCGATTCTGGTCAGTGTGACCACCCTGCCCCGGGCTGCGGTCCAGGAATCCATGGAGGAATTGGAGGAATTGGCCCGCTCGGCCGGTTTGTGGGTTTTGGAAAAGGTGGTTCAGTCCAGAAAAGAAGTCCACTCTAAATTCCTGATGGGCAAAGACCGGTTGAGCAGTCTTTCCATCCGGGCCCTCCAACTCGGAGCCACCCTGTTGATTTTTGATCAGGACTTAAACCCATCCCAAATCCGCTCTTTGACCGATTTCTCCGATCTGAAAGTTATCGACCGCAGCCAATTGATTCTGGATATCTTTGCCCAAAGGGCCAGGACCCGGGAGGGTAAACTTCAAGTGGAGATGGCCCAATTGAAATATATCCTGCCTCGTCTGGTCGGACGGGATGATGCCCTTTCCCGGCTGACCGGGGGGATCGGAGGCCGGGGACCTGGAGAAACCAGATTGGAAATCGACCGTCGTCGGGTCCGGGAAAAAATCCATCGCCTTCAAAAAGAATGGGAGGCCATCCGAACCCAGCGCAAGCAAAGGCGGGGGAAAAGGGTCCGGAAGGGATTGCCGGTGATCTCCATCGTCGGTTACACCAATGCCGGTAAATCCACTCTCTTAAACACCCTGACGGGCAGCCACCTTCAAGCCGAAAATCGTTATTTTGCCACTCTGGATCCGACCAGTCGTCGACTTAGATTTCCAAAGGATCGGGAAGTCATTGTCACCGATACCGTCGGTTTTATAAAAAACCTGCCCAAGGATTTGCTGGCCTCCTTTCGGGCCACCCTGGAAGAGTTGGATGAAGCCGACCTCCTCTTACATATCATTGATATCAGCCATCCCCGATTTGAGGATCAGATGTCGGTTGTGGAAAATCTTTTGGAAGAGCTGGACCTGTCCCGGATCCGGATCCTTCGAGTCTTCAATAAGGTCGATCTGGTTTCCAGGGAATACGCGGCCGCCCAGTGTGCCCGCTATCAGGCCATCCCGATTTGCGCTTTACAGGAAGAGACCCTGGAGGAATTGGTGAATGCCATGGAACAGGCCATCCCCTTTCCATATCGGGGGAAGGGGGAGGCCTAAGGTAACTGTTGCAATTTATAGGGTTTTCATTATAATACCTTCAAATGATGACGAAATTTAACCTATTCCCTAAATGGAAAGCCCGGAGTAAAGGTCCTACCAAGGATCGTCTGGCCCTTTTATTTCGATATAAATATTCCTCCTTTAAGATGCTCCTGGATTCCAACTCCCAGTTTTTAAAGGTCATAACGGACCTGGAAGAAATGCTCAGAGGCCAGCGTATCTTCGGCATGTCCTATGTTAAAACCCAAGCGGACCGGGCCGTCTTCCATGCCTTAAGGATGGTTAAAAACCTGGATGACTTGTCCAACCATCAATACGGAAAGCTCTTTGAAGTAGTGGAGGATATTAAGGTAAAAATCCACGCGGAACTGGAACAGAAAAAAGAACTCCCTCCCGTTGAGTCGACTTTGACCTATTCGCAAATTAACAAAGAGATGGTGGACTGGGTGGGCGGTAAAAATGCCAATCTGGGAGAAATTCACAGCCAATTGCATCTTCCGGTCCCGGAAGGGTTTGCCATTACCACCCGCTCCTTCGAGATCTTTTTAAGCCACAATGAACTTTTTAATAAGATCAACACCATAAAAGTGGAAATCGATCCCAATGATCCGGAATCCATCAGCCGGGCCAGTAAAGAAATCCAACAGCTCATCCTGTCCTCCCCGGTTCCAAATGAATTGGAGCAAGAAATCCAATCCGCCTATGCCCAAATGACTCAACGGATAGAGGAGGGCGGCTCAACGGATTCCTCACCTAAAGTGGCCTTGCGAAGCAGTGCCATCGGTGAAGACAGCGAGCTTTCCTTTGCCGGGCAATATCTTTCGGTATTGAATGTTTCTTCCGATCATTTGATTGAGAATTATAAAAAGGTGGTGGCCAGTTTGTATACCCCCAGGGCCATGGCTTATCGTCTGAATAAAGGAATTAGGGATGAGGATATTGCCATGAGTGTGGCCTGCCTTCAGATGATCAACTCCAAATCCAGTGGGGTCATCTATACCCACCATCCTTTCAATATCTTAGAAGATCATATTACCTTGACCGCTGTCTGGGGATTGGGTCCCTATGCGGTAGAAGGACGAATCACGCCGGACTCCTACACCGTGGCCAAGGACGGGTCCCTGAATATTATGGTCACAGCCATTTCCCACAAGCCGGTCCAGTTGATCAATGATCCCCAAGGCGGGATCAGGGAAATACCCGTACCCCTTGAAGACCAGGATATTCCCTGTCTTTCACCGGATCAGATCAGCACTCTGGCCGGATATGCCTTGAAACTGGAAGACCACTTTAAAAGCCCCCAGGATATTGAATGGGCCCTGGATGAAACCGGGCATCTTCTTGTCTTACAATCACGACCTCTCCAGGTCCATTCTCCTGAAACAGGTCTAGAATCGATCCCGATGATCCCCAACTATCCCTTGCTAATCGAGGATGGGGCGGTTGCCTTTCCCGGAATCGGGTTTGGCCCGGCTTTCCAGATCCAATCCGATGAAGATCTGTTGAATTTTCCGGAAGGGGCGATCCTGGTGGCCAAACATTCTTCGCCTAAGTTTGTTATTGTCATGAAAAAGGCCCGCGCCATTCTAACTGATCTTGGAAGCGTGACCGGTCACATGGCCTCATTGGCCAGAGAGTTCGCCGTCCCCACTATCCTGGATACCCGCCAGGCCACTTCGACCATTCCAAGCGGTATGGAAATTACTGTGGACGCTTACTCGGGCCGGGTTTATCAGGGAAACGTCCCGGAGTTGTCGGCTTTTCAGAATACGTCTGAATCTCCGATGAAAGGGACCCCGGTCTATCAAATCTTGCGGCACGTGGCTGATTGGATAGTCCCTTTATCTTTAATGGATCCCAAGGCCGCCAACTTCGCTCCCGAATTTTGCCGAACCCTCCATGATGTCGGGCGACTGGTGCATGAGCGTTCCTATTCCGAGATGTTTCAGCTCAGCGACCTGGTCTCCGGAAAAGAGGGATTCGCTTTTAAGCTGGAGGCCAGAATTCCTTTGGATCTTTATGTGATCGATCTGGGGGAGGGATTGAATACTGCCAAAGCCCAAGAGGTCCTTAAAAAAGTTTCAATTGATGATATAGCTTCCGTGCCCTTTAAGGCCCTTTTAAGGGGAATGACTCATGAGGTTTTTCAGCGGCCCCAAATACGGCCGGTCAGTTTAGGGGGATTTTTTTCCGTGATGCGGGAGCAAATGCTGGCGCCTCCCCAGGCCGGTAATGAACGTTTCGGGGAAAAAAGCTATGCTATCATTTCCGACAAATACCTCAATTTCAGTTCCCGGGTAGGCTATCATTACAGCATTCTGGATTCCTATTGCGGTCCGATTGATAATATGAATTATATCACTTTTTCTTTTAAGGGGGGGGCTGCGGATGATACGCGCCGGAATCGTCGTGTGCGGGCTATCGGCTTGATCTTAAAGGCCCTTGATTTTGTGGTGAATGTCAATGGGGACCGTGTAGATGCGCGTTTTCAAAAATATGAGAGTTCCTTGATCGAAGAAAAATTAGATCAGCTCGGCCGATTACTTTTGTATACCCGTCAGATGGATATGCTCATGCACAGTGAGACCAGTGTCGAAGCCCTGGCCAAGAATTTTCTGGAAGGGAATTATTGCCTTTCATGTTCCTGAATCAGTTTTCTCTCATAGGCCTGGTGTATTTTTTCCAACAATTCATCGATATTCACAGGTTTCATGACGTAATCAAAGGCCCCCAATTTCATCCCTTCAATTCCTGATTCCATAGAAGCATGGCCGGTGAGCAGGATCACCTCCGTCAAGGGATTGGTTTTCTTAATTTCCCGAATGGTCTCAATTCCATCCATGCCGGGCATTTTGACATCCAGGACGACCACATCAAAAACCATCGCCTCCATCAGGTTCAGGGCCTTTTGACCGCTCTCAGCTCCGAAAACCTGTAGGTTACGCTTTTGTAATCGTTTGACCAGGGTTACTCTAAAATCTTCTTCGTCATCCACAATCAAGATATTAAAGTTCGCTGCCATAACCCTCCTTTTATCACAGGTTCATAATTGAGTGGAGTTAAAATAAAGCAGGCTCCTCGATCCTGCCCACCTTCTCATTATTTCACAGGCAGATAGATGGTAAAGGTCGTGCCCTGGCCCTCTTCACTGGCCACCAGGATCCGGCCTCCCAGTTTTTCAATAATGCTGTAGACAATCGAAAGGCCCAGGCCCGTGCCTTTGCCCACCTCTTTGGTGGTGAAAAAGGGATCAAAAATCTTCCCCAGATTTTCCTTGGGGATCCCCGGCCCATTATCGGCGATTTCGATCATGATTTCGTTGTTGGCAGCAAGATAAGAGGTTCGGATACGGATTTCCCCGCCCTTTCCAATGGCGTCGATAGCGTTGTTGATGATATTTAAAAAAACCTGTTGTAACTGGGAGGAGTCGCTCATAATGGTGGGGAGGCTGGGATAAGAGTCCAACTGGATATCGATATTGCGGAATCTGGATTCGTTTTCCAGAAAATCAATCGTTTCCTGCAGGGTGGTGTTGATATCCACCTGTTCATGGGCGGGTTCCATCCTGCGGGCAAAGCCCAGGAGCCGGTGGGTTACCTTTTTGGCCCGTTCCACATGGTGCTCGATTCTTTTGACCGCATCTTCAAATTCCCTGAAATTTTCACTTTTGGAAATATCTTCTTCAGCCAGGAGATCTTTGATCCAACCGGCTTTTTCTCCGATCACCGCCAGAGGATTATTGATCTCATGGGCAATACCGGCAGCCATTTTGCCGAGGGCGGCCATCTTGCTGGATTGGATCACCATATCTTCGCTGGCGGCTTTTTCCCGATCGATCCGTATCAATTGCTGCATCATAGAGCGGGTCGATAAAAAGGCCCCGAGAACGATTAACAGGATGCCCCCTAAAAAAAGAAAACCAGCAATCGTTCGAGCTCTGAGCAGAGGAGTTAACTGTTCTCTGGGGTCTTCTTTGACCACCAGGATCCAGTTGGTGTTGATCAGCTGCGTGGCGGCAAAGAGACTCCGTTCACCTTCAATTTCTATCGAATCCACCTGGGGCTCGACTATTTTAGAAAAAACCGGGGCTTTGGGAAACCCGAAAAGGTCGCCGCTGAAACGAGGGGCGGTCTGAAGGATATTTTTCTTGTTAACGATGAAGGCATCGCCCTTTTTCCCGATTTGGGCGGCCCGGACGATATTATCGATGATGTCGGAGTTGATGGTCGCCCGCAGGATCCAGCTTTTGTCCCCGTTGCGGCTCATGATGGCGATAATGAAATGGGGGAATTTCCGATAGCCCAGAAATACATCGCTGATATAAATTCCGCTGGACATGGCCGATTGAAACCAGTCTTCATTTTTATAGTTGACCTCTTTCAGTTCGGGATAGGGGCCGATATAAGCCAGGTGATTGCCTCCCTGATCGATGATCCCGATGTCGATATAGGATTTGGAGCGGGTCTGCATGGTATAAAAAAGCTTATCTAAATAGGCCTCATCACCCAATTGCTTCAGGGAATGGGTATGGGCGATCGTCGCCAGTTGGGAAACCCGTTCATCAAAGAAAAGATCGAGGGCGCTGCGACGGTTTTCAGCCAGGGTTTTCAAGTTTTCATATATTTTGGCGGAGTAGGAAACGCTGAACTGGTAATAGATGGTCACCCCTAAGGCCACCAGAGGAATTAATGAAAAACCGAGGGTGGTAAAAATGATTTTAAGCCATAATTTTTTATAATGTTTTTCTTCCATAATTTCTTGCTTTGGAAACCTTATACCACAACCGGACCTGGAAAGGGAGCCTTTAAGGGCGGGAAATAATAAATCCCGGCCGAACCTTCAGGCCTGGATCCACCACGGCGGTCGAATGATTGTCAAAAACCTTCCCCGCGATTATGGACCCAAGGGGCTTCCCCTGGTCGTTGATAAGAATAAGGTTGCTTCCAGCCAGGATTCCCTGTTTCCTCCCCAGTCCAAAGGATATCTCACAATCCGTTTCCCCTTTCCGAACCCGATAGACCTCGGCTTTCCCTTGATCAGCTAAAAGGATTTCCGCTTTATGAGAAAGAAAATAAACCAATCCAAAGGTAAACGCAATCAAGAGGAGTAAGCCGAGGCCCACCGGCCAGGCCTCCAGTCCCAGAGCACGCACCAGATATGATTTTGAATTTCGCCGTAATTCCTTCAGGTTTTTATAAACCCGGATTTGAAAAAGAGAAGATGATTTCTCCGCCGGGGAATTCTTCTGCTGAACCGTCAGCAGGTATTCACCGGGGGGGGTGCGGGGGCTGATGCTCAAAGAACCGTTCCAAAGATACCCTCCCAACCAGTAGCCGGTCTGTGTGGCTTTCAACTCGAGCTGAATATCCGGGGAATTGGTGCGGTAACTCAACTCTCGGACCTGTTCCGTTTTTTCCCTCAGGGGACCGCTGACCGCCAGTCGGTCCCCCGGCAAACCCGAAAAGAGGTTAGGAGGTTCTCTGAATCTGGAAACCAGGGCATCGATAATAATCAGAAAAAGAAGGAGGCAGAGAAAAGACCCTATTCTTCCCGCCCATCGGCTCCAAGTTAATGTTTGTTCTAGATCCATCAATAATCGCTGGCTATAGGCCTATTTCTTAAAAATATCCGTTTTGGTGACGTTCATAAACCGCCGGGCCTTCCCTACTTCCTTATAATAAATACGGACCTCGTCGCCGGAATCCCAGGTATATTCCGGCAAGGCTAAATATTCGTCGGGAAGGGAAAAGGTGATCAGGGTTTGTTGCTTTTTTGAATAAAGGGTTATGGTCTTCTTTTCCCGATCAATAACCGGAAATGGTTTGGGTTTATCCTTATCTTTGTCAAAGACCAAAGGATCCTCTTTGGTGATATTTTCCTTTTGATCCACCAGGTTATACTGAAGGGTCTTAATGGTTCGTGTTGCCGGGTCGAAAATTACAATCTCCTTCTTGGGGATATCCAGTTTCAGGCGCAGTCCAACCTTCGGGTCCGGTCCCATTTCCTGGGGATCGGCGGGCAGGGTATAGGTTATGGGCGGAAGATAACTGTAATCCGGGTTTTGGGGATCGGTATTTTTGTCCCGGATCAATGTGGCCGTCCCTTTGGCTTTATCGAATTGAATAACCCGGCCCTGGTCCACTTTACCCAGCTCTCCACAACCCAGGGTTATCATGATCGGCATCAACGTTAAGGCGATTATCCTATAGCTTTTTTTCATAAGGCACCTCTTTCCTATCTTTTCTTCATGGCCAGCTCTTGTTTGGCCCCTTGGAGCATTTTAACCAAAATATAGAGGGATAGAGCACTGACCAATCCCAGGACCAGAACGGTTGCCGCACCATCCAAAAGGGCTTTCCCGGCCGGTAAATACTTAGGAAGGAGTTTCATGATGACTGAAATCCCGCAGCCGATAACCGCCAACCCAAAGGCGATTCGAATCCCGTAACCCTTGATGTATTTGGTGGCCACGGTTCCTATCTGAGCCCCGACAGCCGCGCCGACCAACATGATCAGGGCGGCGACGAGTTCGGTCCGGCCCTTATAGGTATAAGTGCCGGCCCCGTACAGTCCGGAGATCATCACTTCAAACAAATCGGTTCCGACCGCTACATGGGTTGGACACCCGACAAAATAAATCAAGGCCGGCATGCGGATCAATCCGCCGCCGATGCCCAGGATCCCGGCCAGCCAGCCGGTCAAAAAGCTGACAAAGATCGGCAGCCAGGCGGTGCAATAGATCTGGGCCGCCGTGAAATGGATCATGGGGGGAATCTTGATTTTGTGCAGGGTCTTGTGCCATTCAATACCCGTAGCCAGATTATCCAGTTCCTGTCCCGCGGCCTTCAGTTCTTTCTCCTTCTTTCGTTTCTTGAATACATCGGCGAAAACCATCCAGGCGATCAGGGTCAACAAAATAATATAGAGCCAGCGAACGTATAAATCCACCTTACCCAAACGCTCGAACCACATGATCATTTGAGCCCCGATTTCAAACCCAACAATGGTGCCGATGAGCATGATGAACCCCAATTTATAATCAACATTGCCGAACTTGCCGTGCCGCAGGGTGGAAATCAGGGATTTGCCGGCCATGTGTGCCACATCGGTTCCGATGGCAAAGGCCATGGGAAAACCGAGGATATTAAGCCCCGGGGTTACCATCCAGGCCCCGCCCATTCCAAAAAAGCCGCCAATTATTCCGACTCCCAGTCCCAGGATAACCAAACCCGGCCAGAATATGGTCACTCCGGAAATAGGCATTAAGACATATAACCAATCCATGTGATAGTTCCTCCTCAATAATCTTATGAACTTAGAAAGATAAAATGATCGAATCCTCTTTCTTGAACCGAAAAGGCTCCTAATGTTCCGACAATTCCCTGGATGTCAAATCAATTCCAATCCGTTTCATTACAAAGTCGGCGATTAATCCAAGGATCAACCCGACCAGCGGTATGGTTATAACCGTCACAGCGGTAAAATAGGCATGACTTTCGTTGTAAAGGTTGGCCCACCAGGCCTGCCAGCCCGTCAATCGGCGGGTATCGGCCACAATAACAATTAAATCTGCTTTCTCTCCTGCGGCCAAGGCCAGCTCAGGGATGAATAAAAGTCCCAACCCGACCAGAAATACTATTTTCTTCCACAATCCTTGCATTGCCTTCCTCCTTGACCTAATTAAAGGCTAATTTAATCTAAGGTCATTCCTTTTCCTTGTGATAAAAAGCACGCAATATCCATGCCAGGGTCTCGATACAGTCTTCCGGGCAATTAAAAATAAAAAAGTTATTTGATAACAGTAAATTAAGAATATCCTGTCAATCTCTGCAATTAGAATAAGTCTTCTTCTGAATCTTTAAGAACCAGAATTGTAAAAAAAATATTACACTTTGTAAAAGTTTTTCCGATTATTTTAATTGGCGTTTAGCAGAACCCAGAGGAATTTTGGGGAATCATTTGACCGGGGTCACAATTGAATTGGGCCCGCTTCCGGGTTGGATAGACATCCTGGTAATATATAAGGATAACGGCCGAAGATGGTTTATTCTGAAAATAGGTTCGAGGCGACTCATTGATCCGGCCTATTTTCATGTCCCGGTTTCTATCGATCGGGGTTTGTTCTTGACTAATTATAGAAAAAAAATTAAGATTCGGTGTTTAAATTATTGAACCCTTATAGATAATAGTAACGGGTTTAAAGGACTTAGTCAATGGAAGAAGAGAACCAGTTAAGACAACAACGGTTGAAAAAAGCGGGGGAGCTGAAAGAGCTCGGAATTGATCTCTATCCTAGTTATAACCGGATTAGCCACAAAATTCAGGAAATTCACGACCAGTTTGGTTCCCTGGAGGGAACCCCCCCGGATGAATCAGCCCAAATCATTCGGACCGCGGGGAGATTAATGACCCAACGGGACTTCGGCAAAAGTATCTTTTTTCATATACAAGACGGAACGGGGCGTATCCAGGGATACCTGAAGAAGGACCTGATCGGTGAGGATCAATTCTCCCTTTTCAAAAAAATCGACCTGGGAGATTTCCTGGGTCTGGAGGGCAGCCTTTTCAGGACCAAAACAGGGGAGTTGACCCTTCTAACAACAAAAATTCAATTGTTATCAAAATCTCTACGTTCCTTGCCGGAAAAATTTCATGGTTTGATAGACGTGGAACAACGATATCGTCAGCGTTATTTGGACCTGTTGGTCAATCCCAAGGTCCGGGAAATCTTTCAGCTACGCTCTCAAATGGTTCATTTGATCCGGAATTTTATGACTGAAAGAGGATTTTTGGAAGTTGAGACCCCCATGATGCAACCCATTGCCGGCGGGGCTACGGCAAAACCCTTTGAAACATTCCATAATGCCTTGAATCTTCCCCTTTTTTTAAGGGTCGCCCCAGAGCTTTATTTAAAACGTCTGGTCATTGGGGGAGTGGATAAAGTTTTTGAGATAAACCGGAATTTTAGGAACGAAGGGATCTCCATCAAGCATAACCCTGAATTTACTATGATCGAATTCTACCAGGCCTATGCCACTTATCAGGATTTAATGACCTTAACCGAAGAACTTTTTTCTTCCCTGGCTCAAAATCTCAGGGGTAGTTTAACTTGGACCTACCAGGGGGAGTCTATTGATTTAACCACTCCCTGGAGACGCATTTCCTTTCTCCAATCCCTGGTCGAGATCGGAAATATTGACCCTGGGATTTTAAAAGATTCCCAGCGGGCCATTGAAATGGCCCGTTCCCTGGGGGCGGATCTAAGATCGGTGGACGGCCTGGGCAAGGCCCTGACCAAAATTTTTGAACAGGTGGTGGAACCCAAACTGCGTCAGCCGACCTTTGTCGTCGGCTACCCCATCGAAGTCTCCCCGCTGGCCAAAAGAAGTAAAGAAGACCCGGAAATAACCGATCGCTTCGAGATGTTTATTTGCGGACGTGAGATGGCCAATGGTTTTACGGAACTTAATGACCCCTTGGATCAAAAGGAGCGTTTTATCAATCAGATGAAGGCCAAAGAGGCGGGTGATGAAGAAGCCCAGAACATTGATTGGGATTATTTAACGGCCCTGGAATACGGCCTGCCTCCAACCGCCGGGGAAGGAATCGGTATCGATCGTATGGTTATGTTGTTCACCGATGCCCCTTCCATTCGGGAGGTCATATTGTTTCCCCTCTTAAAACCGGGAAAGAACTTGGAGACTTGATACTGGTTCCTGGTTACTCGTTACTGGTTGCTGGTTAAAGACCGTTACCCGATCATTGAGAAACAAGCAACGAGTAACCAGGAACGAGCAACGAGTTTAAGGAAGTTGGAATGTCTTTTGAATTATTTGTCAGTTACCGCTATCTGAAGGCCAAAAGGAAACAGACCTTTATTTCCCTCATTACCTTTATTTCCATGGGCGGGGTTGGTCTGGGAGTCACGGCCCTGATTGTCGTCCTGGCGGTCATGAGCGGGTTTGAAAATGACTTGAAAAATAAAATCCTGGGTCTGAATTCCCATGCCCTGGTATTAAGCTGGGACAACACCATAGAAAATTATTCCCAGGTATCCCGGCGGGTGGAATCGGTTCCCGGGGTTACCGCTGCCACCCCATTTATCCTGACCCAGGTCATGGTGAGTACCAAAGGCCAAGTGACCGGGGCCGTTCTTAGGGGGGTCGATATACAGAGCGCCCCCAAGGTCATTTCCCTGGATCGAATATTAAAAAAAGGGAACTGGCAGGCCTTGGAAACTCCACCCCAGGCCGAGGGAGAGAGAGGTCAGGAATATCCGGGGATCGTTTTAGGCCAGGAGCTGGCCAGGAGCCTGGGCCTTTCTTTAAACGATACCCTATCCATCATTTCACCCCTGGGGGAAATGACTCCCTTGGGGAGAGTTCCCAAGATGAGACCTTTCCGGCTGGTGGGGATTTTTGAGTCGGGGATGTTTGAATACGATTCCACCATAGCCTTTATTTCGCTTTCTCAAGCCCAGTCTTTTATGGGCCTTGGGAATAAGGTCACTGGTCTGGAAGTCAAAACGGGGGATATTTACAAGGCGGACGGGATTGCCCGGGCTATCCAGGCTAAACTGGGCTTCCCCTTTTGGACCAAAGATTGGATGCGGATGAACAAAAACCTGTTCTCAGCCTTGAAATTGGAAAAGTTAGTCATGTTTATCATCCTGGCCCTGATTATCCTGGTGGCGGCCTTCAACATCGTGGCCTCTTTGATCATGGTCGTCATGGAAAAAACCAAGGATATCGCCATTCTTAAGTCCATGGGGGCCACCGCCGGAAGTATCATGAAGATCTTTATACTGGAAGGGATTATTATCGGAACGGTGGGTACGGCCCTGGGGCTGGTGGGTGGGTTGGCCTTGTGCCAGATTCTTGAAAAATATCAATTCATCAAGCTGCCCAGTGATGTCTATTATATATCCTCCCTGCCGGTCCTGATGAAGGGGGGGGATATCCTGCTGATCGTGGCTTCGGCCCTGGGGATTAGCTTAGTCGCCACCTTATATCCGGCCTGGCAGGCCTCCCGTCTTGACCCGGCCGAAGCCATACGGTATGAGTAGGCCAAGTTATTATTAGTCGCATAGTAGTTTTGACATGAAACAGATGAGCTTGCATAAGAGAGGACCGAGGGGGTTTTTCTTGGGCCGGTCAGCTTTGCTGACCTACAGAAGAGGCTTCCAAAGGAAGCCGAGAGGTGGATGCCCTGCCTCGAATCAAACTTTGCTGGACTGGCCGGGATTGGGCGATAAGTCACCCTTTGGACAATCCCCAAGAAAACCCCCTCGGTCCTCTATATTGTTATTATATTGAGACCTTTAATAATGTCGCAAACCTTGGTGACGGTTAAAAATTTAGAAAAGTTTTTTATCAACAACCAGCATCGGGTGGAGGTGCTAAAAAATCTCGATCTGGAACTCTATCACCGGGATACCCTGGCGGTGGTAGGGGCTTCGGGAACCGGGAAATCCACGTTGTTGCATATCCTGGGAACCCTGGATCGGCCCTCCGCAGGTCAGGTCCTGTTTGAAGGGCAAAACCTCTTTGAACAGTCGGCCATGGACCTGGCCCGATTTCGAAATGAGAAGATCGGATTTGTTTTCCAGTTTCACCATTTACTGCCTGAATTCACGGCGCTGGAAAACACCATGATGCCTCTGTTGATAGCCGGGGATGGCAATCGGGAAGCCCGGGGACGGGCTGAAGAAATTTTGTCTCAACTGGGGCTGAAAGAACGTTTGCACCACCGGATCGGAGAGCTTTCGGGCGGGGAACAGCAACGGGTGGCCATTGCCCGGGCATTGATCCGGGCTCCCCAACTGATTCTCGCCGATGAACCGACGGGAAACCTGGATCGAAAAACCGGTTCCCAGATCATCGATCTATTCATTCGACTCAATCAGGAAAAAGGGGTGACCTTTTTGATGGTTACTCATAATCAGGAATTGTCCAGACGATTCAAGAGAAATGTGGAAATCATTGACGGCAAGGCCGTAGAAATGCCTATCGGCTAGACGGAATTCAAAATCTAAGGATCAAAAGGGGAATACCTATGCCGAAGAAGATCATTTTGATCGGGATGGTTTTTTTAATGGTTCAGTTTCTAGATAGGTCCCAGGTTCAGGGGGCCGATTCGAAGGGTAAGGTCGCCTTAATGCCTTTTACGGTACATAGTCCAACAAATCTGTCCTATCTGCAGAAAAACATTTTGGAGGCTCTTTCGGACGGATTACATAAACAAAACATCCCGGTCCTTCCCCTTGACAAAACCCAACTCTGGCTGACCCAAAAAGTCCCTACGGATTGGAGGGAACTTCGAACTATAGGAAAACAACTGGAGGTGGACTTTCTCGTCTTTGGCAGTCTGACCAAAATCGGCCAACGGATGAATCTGACCGGGAACCTCCTGGACCTCAAGACCGAAAATCCCCCTTTGACCTTTTCCCTGACGGAAGAAGGGCTGGAAAATATTCTGAGGCTGATGGAACGGTTTTCAAAGGAAGTGGGCTCAAGGATTTTGAGCCAGGAAAAAATCATCGGGATTTCCATTAAGGGGAACCAAAGGATTGAGACTCAGACCATTGAAAAAGAACTGAAATCCAAACCCGGCGAACCCTACATCCCTGAATTCCTGGATCAGGATCTCCGGGCTATTTTCAAGATGGGATTTTTTTCCGATGTCCGTTTGGAAGTGGAGGAAAATCCTCGAGGGAAATTGATCACCTTTGTGGTCGAGGAGCGTCCTTTTGTAAAACGGGTCGATTTCAGTGGCAACAAGGAAATTAAAGAAGACGACCTCAAAGAACAGGTGACCATCAAGCCCTACACGATTTTAAATTTGAACACAGTCAGTGAGACCCAGGAGAAGTTGACGGCCTTTTACCAGTCCAAAGGATATTACAATATTCGAATGACCTATTCGGTCACCTATGAAGACCAAGGAAAAGCGGCTGTGGTCGTTTTCAATATCGTGGAAGGGAAAAAGGTCTATATTAAAACCATCACCTTTCAAGGGAACAAAGGATTTTCCGGAAAACAACTGAAATCCATCATGAATACCAATGAGAAAGGGTATTTTTCCTGGTTCACCTCTTCCGGGGTTTATAAGAAGGAACTCCTGGAACTGGACCTGGAAAAATTATCTTCTTTTTATTACAACCATGGATATTTGAAAGCCAAAGTGGGAGAACCGACCGTAGTGCATGAAGGTGACTGGCTGTTTGTAACTATTTCTATCGATGAAGGGCGGCCTTACACCATGGGGCAGGTGACCATCCGGGGAGATTTAATTCAGCCCCTGGACAAAATGATGGCCGCCCTGGCCATCACCAAGGAAAAATTTTATAATCGAGAGGTCATCCGCAAAGATATTTTAATGATGAATGATCTTTATTCCTATGAAGGGTATGCTTTTGTCGAAATCAGTCCTCAGATCCAGGAAGATCCCGCCGCCCTCAAAGTCGATCTCGTTTATGAGATCAAGAAAGGTCCCAAGGTTTATTTTGAACGCATCGATATCGTCGGGAATGTGAAAACCCGGGACAAGGTCATTCGCCGGGAATTCGGCGTGGCCGAACAAGGTCTCTTTGACGCCAAAGCCCTTAGGAAAAGCAATCAAAATCTTCATCGTCTTGATTTTTTTGAAGAGATCAATCTTTCGACATCCCCCGGGACTCAGGAGGATCGTATGAAATTGAAGGTTGAGGTCAAGGAAAAGATGACCGGCGCCTTCTCCTTGGGCGCGGGTTATAGCGCCGTTGAAAATTTTATGGTTATGGGCCAGATTTCTGAAAGAAATCTTTTCGGCAGGGGTCAGCGGTTAAGTTTGGATGCCCAATTGGGGGGCGTGACCACCCGTTATAACCTGGGTTTTTTCGAGCCTTGGCTTTTTGACACCCGGATTTCCAGCGATATTAATATCTATAATTGGACCCGGATCTTTGATGAATACACTAAAGACAGTATCGGCGGATCGTTGGGTTTCGGCTATCCCATCCTGGGCGAAGACATCCGGGCCTTTATTACCTATGCCTACGATGACGCCAATGTGACCGAAGTTGAAGAAGGGGCGGCGCAGATTATTCAAGACATGGAAGGCCGCCATCAAACAAGCAGTGTTCGCTTAGCCCTTCGGCGGGATACCCGAGATCTGATTTTTAATACCACCAAGGGATCGGTCAATAGTGTTTCTGTGGAATATGCCGGAGGCCCCTTGGGAGGGACCAATTATTTTACCCGCTATCTGGCCAGTTCGGGCTGGTTTTTCCCTTTATTTTGGAGAACTACTTTTTTTGCTCACGGTAAATGGGGATATATCACCCAGAATGCGGGAGGGGACTTGCCTTTATATGAAAAATTTTATTTAGGCGGCATCAACACCGTCCGAGGCTTTATATATAATGAAATCAGTCCCAAGGACCCGGCGACCGGACAAAGTATCGGTGGCGAGCAGATGGTGCAATTCAATTTTGAATTTATTTTCCCCTTGATCGAAAAATCCGGGCTAAAAGGAGTGATCTTTTTTGATGCCGGAGATGTCTATACCAAAGACCAGTCGATTGATTTAGGGTCCTTACGGAAAAGTGTGGGAGCAGGGATCCGTTGGTATTCCCCCCTGGGCCCGCTGCGTTTGGAATGGGGCTGGAACTTTGATCCCAGACCGGGGGAAAGAGGCAATAACTGGGAATTCTCCATAGGGACTTTTTTTTAGACCCCTAAGCCCAAGCCTTGAATCTGAGAATTTTCCCTTAGAGAAATTTCAAATATCTTGGGTCAGTATTAACCATTAGTCGAGGATTCGGGTTCCCCCTTGGAGAGGATGGACCCTTTTAAATTATTTTCAGTTAGGAGATTGGACATGCGTAAAATTTTTTCAACCAAGGCTGTTTTTTTATCAGGGCTTATTTTTCTTTGGGCCGCTGCCCCTTCCTTCGCCGCTGAAGCCATTAAAATCGGGGTGATTGATTTGCAAAGGTGCATTCAGCAATCCGAGGCTGGTAAAAAAGCCTCCAAAGGGCTGCAGGAAAAAGCCGATCGGATAAAAAAAGAGTTGGAGGCCAAACGGGATGAACTTAAAAAGCTGAGTGATGAATTCAATAAAAAAAGCAGCGTTTTGAGTGCCGATGCCAAGAGAGAAAAGGAAAAAGAACTGATCCGAAAAGACGAGGATTTGAGAGAAATGGTTCGCAAAAAAGAGGGAGAAATGCAAAAGGATGAATATACCGCTATGCAGCCCTTATTAAACGAATTGTTTGAGATGACCAAAAAGCTGGCTAAAGATGAAGGGTTTACTCTGATCCTGGAATCCAAGAGCGGGGTGGTTCATTTCAGTAAACCGGTCGAGGATATCACCGAAAAGGTCATTAAACTCGCCAACGAACCCAAAAAGGAAAAGAAGAAATAGGCATGAAAACACCGGCCGCAACATCCCCTTCAGGGGTGACTTTGGAGGAACTGGCCCGGTTGGTCGGGGGAGAGATCCGGGGGGTCTGTGAGGAAAGACTGTTTGGGATTGCCGGGATCCGGGAAGCTCGAAAAGGTCAAATTACCTTTCTGGTTAATCCCAAATATGGGAAAGACCTGGAAACGACTCGGGCTTCGGCCGTCATTGTCGGATCGCAGTTTCCTCAAACTGATAAACCCTTATTGATAACCTCCAATCCTTTCCTGGCCTATGCCAGGATAGCCCAGTTTTTTGCACCTCAACCTAGTCACCCTCTGGGTATCAGTTCAATGACCCATTGCGGTGAAGAGTGCCGCATCGGGGAAAATGTTTCCATTTACCCTTTTGTCTACCTGGGAAACCGAGTGGAGGTCGGAGACGGGGTCGTCTTGTATCCGGGAGTCTATCTGGGAGATTCGGTCCGGATTGGAAAGGGTTCCGTTGTTTATCCCAATGTTTCCATCCTGTCGGGGACGATCATCGGGCAGCGGGTCGTCATTCACAGCGGAACGGTGATCGGCAGTGACGGCTTTGGTTTTGTCCAGGACGGGTTAACCCAGGTCAAGATTCCTCAAACAGGAATCGTTCAGATTGATGATGACTGTGAGATCGGGGCCAATAACACCATCGATCGGGCAACCTTCGGCAAAACCTGGATCAAGGCCGGGGTCAAAACAGACAATCTGGTCCATGTGGCCCATAATGTAGTGGTCGGCGAAAATTCGCTTCTGATAGCCCAGGTGGGCATCTCCGGCAGCGTTACCATTGGCCAAGGAGTCATACTGGCCGGGCAGGTTGGTGTAGCCGACCATATCATCATCGGGGACGGGGTGAAAGTGGGAGGAAAATCAGGGGTAATTCAATCCATCCCACCCGGCGAGGTCGTTTCCGGCAACCCGACCATGCCTCATCGGACCTATCTGCGGGTCAGTTCTCTTAATAAACGTTTGCCTGAGATGGTCCAAAAGATCAGAGCCTTGGAGGAGCGGATTCGTCTCCTGGAAACCGAGCATAACCAGGAAAGAAAGGAAGGCCATGGAACTAAATCAAGTTGAGATCCAAAAAATTCTACCCCATCGTTATCCCTTTTTATTGCTGGACCGCATCTTAGAATTTACGGATGAAAAGGTGGTCGGCTTGAAAAATGTGACTTTTAATGAACCCTTTTTCCAGGGCCATTTTCCGGGAAATCCGATCATGCCCGGGGTTTTAATAGTGGAAGCCATGGCCCAAGCGGGAGGGATAATGGCTTTTAAAGCCCATCCCCAACATATTGGAAAAAATCTGATCTTTTTTTTGGCCATCGACAAAGTCAAATTCAGAAAACCGGTAGTTCCGGGAGATCAACTGGTTTTAGAATTGATTGCCTTGCGACGGGGGGAGCGGGTCTGGAAGATGCAGGGAAAGGCCTTCGTCCGGGACCAGCTGGTGGCTGAAGCGGAGCTGACGGCCAGTATTTCAAAAGGGGAAGAATCGTCCAGCGGAGAGGAGACTTAATGTCCACAGCAACCATCCATCCAACCGCCATTATAGGTCCCCGGACCGAGCTAGGAGAAAATGTCACGGTTGGGCCCTATGCCATCATTGAAGGGGATGTTTTTATCGATTCGGGGACTCAAATAGGGGCCCATGTTTATATCGACCACTATACCCGGATAGGGAAGAACTGCCGGATTTCACCTTTTGCGGCCCTCGGTACACCTCCCCAAGACAAAAAATACAAAGGGGAAAAAACAGAAGTCATTATCGGTGACGAAAATGTGATCCGGGAATATGTCACCGTCCACCGGGGCACGGTGGACGGGCGGGGAAAGACCCAGATCGGCAACCAGAATATGTTAATGGCCTATTGCCATGTGGCCCATGATTGTCAGCTAGGTAATGGGGTGGTTATGGCCAATGTGGCTACCTTAGCCGGTCATGTGACCATTGGTGATTTTGTCACTATCTACGGTCTGGCTGCGATCCAGCAATTTGTTCGGGTGGGGGCTTATTCCATGCTCGGCGGAAAAAGTGCGGTGGTCCAGGATATCCCTCCCTATGTCATTGCCGCCGGGGACCGGGCCAAACTGTTCGGCTTGAACATCATTGGTCTGAAACGGCATGATTTTTCCAACGAAGTCATTGCCGCCCTGAAAAAGGCTTATCAGATCGTCATACGTTCCCATCTGACTATCCAGGAGGCCATTATCCGGGTGGAAAAAGAAGTCCCCTCTTTTCCTGAGCTGACAAATTTTTTGGAATTTATTAAAACATCACAACGAGGGGTTCCGCGTCGATGACCGAGTCTTCTCCCCTGGGTTTAATTGCCGGAAACGGGGATTTCCCTCTGTTGATTGCCAAAGCGGTACAAGAGAAGGGGAAAAAGATAGTGGCCGCGGCCCATTGGGGAGAAACCCGGACTGAACTGCGTTCCCTGGTAGAAAAGATTTGTTGGATCCGCTTGGGTGAGTTTGGGAAACTGGTCCGATTTTTCAAAGAACAGGGGGTCAAAGAAGTCCTGATGGCCGGGGGGGTCGATAAAAAAAAGATGTTTTCCAAAACCCGGCCGGACAGGGAAGGACTTTCACTCCTGAACCGAATGGGGCATCGAAAAGATGACTTTGTTTTGAGAATCTTTGCCGACCAATTGGCCAAAGAATGCTTTCAAGTTCATCCTTCCACGGTCTTTCTCCCTTCTCTGTTAGCCCCTCCGGGAGTTTTAACCCGGCGACAACCTACCGCTGAGGAAGAACGGGACATCGAATTCGGATGGCCCCTGGCCAAGGAAATGGGGAAGTTGGATGTCGGGCAATGCTTGGTGGTCCGGAATGGGGCGGTTGTGGCCGTAGAAGCCATTGAAGGGACGGATGAGACTATTCGGCGGGGAGGAAAATTGGCCCTCCGGAAGGCGGTGGTCATTAAGGTCAGTAAACCCTTTCAAGACCTTCGCTTTGACCTTCCGGCCGTCGGAGAGCAGACGATTCGGACCATGCATGAGGTAAAAGCCGGAACCTTGGCTATCGAGGCCCATAAAACCATTATCTTCAACCGGGAGGCCACCATTCGTCTGGCGAATAAGTATCGGATGGTTATTGTTTCCAGATAAGGCTTTAGGCTACAGGCAAGAGGCAAGAGGCGAGAGGCACAGGGAAGCTATAGGAAAACTAAAATCGGGAAACGTGTTTGTTGTTGCCCATAACCTATGCCCCCCTAAGAAGGTATTTTCATCCTTGGTGGAAAACTATCGGGGTATGAAGGTTTAATACGAGATCATGAAAAAAATAAAAGTCGGCGTGGTCGGGGTCGGACATTTGGGGAAATTCCATGTGGAGAAATATTCCCGGATGCCGGAGGTCGACCTGGTAGGGATTGCCGATATAGCGCCGGAAAGGCGGAAGGCCCTGTCCGAACAGTATGGAGTCCCCGGGTATGAAGATTATCGCCGATTGATTCCCCAGATTGATGCGGTCAGCGTTGTTGTCCCGACTACGCAACACGCCTCCATAGCCAGGGATTTTTTAGAACAGTCGATTGACGTCCTGATTGAAAAACCCATTAGCAGCTCCATGGCCGAGGCGGAAGAATTGATCTCCCTGGCCGGGATCAGGGACTGTTTGCTGCAAGTGGGACATCTGGAGCGGTTTAATCCGGTTTTTCTGAAAATCAGGCCTTTTATCAAAAACCCCCTTTTTTTTGAAAGTCATCGGCTAAGCCCTTATAAGGCCAGAGCCATCGATGTGGATGTGGTTCTGGATTTAATGATCCATGATCTGGATCTGATATTACATCTGGTCCAATCCCCGGCCGAACAGATACAGGCCGTAGGGGTACCGGTGGTTTCCCCCAAAGTAGATATAGCCAATGTCCGGATTCAGTTTCAAAACGGTTGTGTGGCTAATATCACGGCCAGCCGGATATCCCTTCAGGAAATGCGCAAAATGAGGATCTTTCAACCGGCGACCTACATTACTTTGGATTTTGGGATAAAATCCTATTCGGTGATTCGATTGAAATCGGATAAGGAAAGTACGGCCACGGGACCTGAGTTTGTTTCCGAAAACGGAAGGATCGATTCCGGTGATGCCCTGGAGATGGAACTGCGAGCTTTTATTGAAGCGGTGAGAACCCGGTCCGCCCCGGTGGTTTGCGGTGAGGACGGCAAAAAGGCCCTGGATATGGCCCTGCGGATCAACCGGGAAATTGAAAAGAATTTAAAATCCGCGGCTCAATTTCCGGGGGCCTCCGAGTTTTTAAAAGAATTACCGGGCATCACTTCCCCCAGAAAATCTCAGTAAGGAGCCCGCCATCAAAAAAGTTTGTATCATCGCCGGAGAAGCCTCGGGAGATCTTCATGGGGCTTCGCTGGTTCAGGCCTTAAGGGAATCGGGTGAGCCCGTTTCTCTTTTCGGTTTAGGAGGCCCCCTCCTTGAGGCAATGGGCCTGGAGATGGTTTATCCGCCGCCCCTCAATGTGGTGGGCTTTATCGAAGTGGTTCTCAGAATTTCTCATTTATTCAAGGCCTATCAAAAAGTCAAAAAAGCCTGGGATTATCATAAACCGGATTTGCTCATCTTGATCGATTATCCTGATATGAATCTTCGCCTGGCTAAAGCGGCCCACCAAGAGAATATCCCGGTCTTGTATTATATCAGCCCCCAGGTCTGGGCCTGGCGTTCCGGACGGGTCAAACACATCGCCCGTTATGTGGACCGGATGGCGGTCATCCTGCCTTTTGAAGTGGATTTTTATCAATCCCATGGCGTTAGGGTTGAATTTGTCGGCCATCCCCTTCTGGACCGGTTACCAAACGGGAATCCGGGAGGCCAGGCTCCTCCCCCCGATCTCCTTTCCGGGACGGCTCAGATCGGTCTTTTCCCCGGTAGCCGGCCAGCGGAAGTTGAGGCGATATTACCAACGCTGTTAGAGACGGCTGCCCGGTTAACGCAACACTTTGGCACAAGGCTCCGCTTTGTCATACCCGTAGCCGGGACCCTGGAAACGGCACCTTTCCTGGAAAAAATCCGACCTTATCAAGACCGGGGAGTCTTGCTGGAGCTCTCTTCCGGGGATTCTCAGAAGACCCTGGGAAGTTGTCATCTGGCCATTGTGGCTTCAGGGACCGTCACCCTCGAGGCGGCACTCCTAGGGATTCCGATTCTGATTATGTATAAGGTTTCCCCGGTCAATTACTGGATTGCCCGGCGTCTGATCCATATCCCTTATGTAGGATTAGTCAATTGGGTGGCCGGGGAAAAAATTATCCCCGAATATATTCAAGAAGAGGCGGTTCCGGAGGCCTTGACCAAGGGCCTGGTGCGTTATCTGGAGGACCCCGGGTATTATCAGAATATCCGTAACCGGCTTTTCGAGGTGGGAGAGAAATTGGGCCATCCGGGAGCCTCTGTTCGAGTCGCCCAAATAGCCCGGGAGATGATGGGTTGAAATGACGACCACCCAAAGACTGATTCAGCTCATTAAACCCTACTGGGTCCGGTTGTTGGCCGCTATGGGTTGCATGCTGATGGTAGCCGGGGCCACTTCCTTGATGCCCTTTATGGTCAAACCGGTTTTAGATGATATTTTTATTGAGAAAAATGCGGCCATTCTTTCTTTTTTACCGCTCCTTATAATTTTATTATTTCTTGTTAAAGGATTTTTCGCTTTTGGACAATCCTATTTAATGAGTTTTGTGGGTGAGAAGATTGTAGCCGGTCTAAGAGAAGGACTCTATGCCCATTTACAAAAACTTTCTCTTTCCTATTTCGATCGAACCGCCACCGGTCTGCTCATGTCCCGGATTATCAATGATGTCAACCTGATTCAAGGCGCTGTGTCCAGCGCGGTGACCGGAATCCTCAAAGATTTATTTACCCTCCTGGGTCTGATCGGGGTCATCTTCTATCGCGATTGGCAACTGGCCATCCTGGCCCTATTGGTGTTCCCGATTGCGGTTATTCCGATTGTAAAATTCGGACGAAAACTCAGAAAGATCAGCACCCAAAGTCAGAGAACCATGGCCGATATTTCGATCCACCTCCATGAAACCTTAACCGGAAATCGGATCGTTAAGGCCTTCAACACTGAAGAATATGAGATTGAGCGCTTCCGTCAACGGGTGCGGAAATTTTTTCAGTTGACCATGAAAGACGTTTCGATTAAATCCATGTCTTCACCCATCATGGAATTTCTGGGCGGTATCGGTATCGCCGCCATTATCGGGTATGGGGGATATCAGGTCATCAATGGCACCTCCACTACCGGCACTTTCTTTTCTTTTTTAACCGCCTTGTTGATGCTCTATGAGCCGATCAAGCACTTGAGCGGGGTCAATAATACCATTCAACAGGGGATGGCCGCGGCCATACGGGTGTTTGAAATCCTGGACCTCCCGGCGGAAATGCGGGATCAGGAAGGGGCGGTCAGTATCAACGGTATCCGGCAGGGGATTCGTTTTCGAAACGTATCTTTCGGATATGGGGAGCAGTGGGTGCTCCGGGATATCAATTTCGAAGTGAAGGTGGGGGAAATCGTCGCCATTGTCGGGACCAGCGGCGGTGGGAAAACCACCCTGGTCAACCTGATCCCCCGGTTTTATGAGGCCAGTGAGGGAGAAATTTTAATCGACCATCGTTCGATTAAAACCATCACCCAGGCCTCCTTGCGCCGGCAGATCGGCCTTGTGACCCAGCAGACCATCCTGTTTAACGACACGGTCCGGAACAATATCGCCTATGGCTCTCCGGAAAAGACGGAGGCGGATATCCTCCAGGCCGCGCAGGCCGCCTATGCCTATGACTTTGTCCAGCGTCTTCCCGAAAAAATGGATACCTTAATCGGTGAACAGGGGATGCGTCTTTCCGGAGGCGAGCGACAGCGCATTTCCATCGCCCGGGCTCTGCTCAAGGATGCCCCCATCCTGATCCTGGATGAAGCCACTTCTTCCCTGGATTCGGAATCGGAGGCGGAAGTCCAGCGGGCCTTGGAAAATCTGATGAAAGGGCGGACCACCTTTATCATCGCCCATCGCTTTTCCACTATCCGGAATGTGGACCGGATTCTGGTCCTGGCTGAGGGAAGGATTATTGAAGAAGGCAACCATGACCGGTTGATGGCCTTGAACGGGGAATATAAGAGGCTTTACGAAATTCAATTCCGGGACAATGAAACAAAAAATGCTGAATAGAATAAAGCCCTCTCCAGAAATAGGGGTCCTATCTTTCATTATTCTATTTTTTTATCTGCTTCGCCTTTTCATCATTGGCCGGTTGGAACTGGCTCCCGATGAAGCCTATTACTGGTATTGGAGTAAACACCTGGACCTCAGTTATGCCGATCATCCCCCGATGGTTGCCTACATTACAGCCTTTTTTACCGGTATTGGCGGAGATACGGAATTTTTTGTTCGTCTGGGCGGCCTTGTTTTTTCAACAGCCGCGCTGGTTTTACTCTATCAAACCAGTATGACCCTGTTTCCTGACAACAAAAGGATGGCCTGGGAACTTCTTTTTATCTTCAATCTTACCCTTCTTTTTTCCGCAGGTTGCCTTTTGCAGACTCCGGACTCGATGATGTTTTTTTTCTGGGCGGCGGCTATTTTTTGGGGAAGCAAGGTGATCAGGCAAGGATCCCCCCGCTATTGGTACGGGTGGGGGATCGCTATCGGGTTGGGTTTATTAAGTAAATACACCATGATTCTAATTGTTCCCTGCACCTTTATCTTTCTTCTCCTCTCCTCTCCGCACCGATTCTGGCTTAAAAAGAAAGAGCCCTATTTGGCCTTATTGATCGCTCTTGGTCTGTTTTCACCGGTAATCTTCTGGAACTGGCAACATCACTGGGTTTCCTTTCTATATCAATTAGAGCAAGGGTTCAATCCCGAAAGAAGAGATCTTCTCCAGGTCATTAATAAATTATGGGCCTATCTGGGTGAACTGGCCGCCGTTTTCACGCCATTGCTGTTCATCGCTTTCGTTATTTACTCCGTTAAAGGAACCCTGATTTCTCTGAAGGGAAATAAAAAGGAGTATCTTTATCTGAGCTCTTTATCCTGGCCGATTCTTTTATTTTTTGGGCTGTCGACAGCCCTGGGTAAGGTGGCGGGGGCCAACTGGCCGGCCCCGGCCTTTATTGCCGGAACCATCCTGATGGTCAGTGTCTACCATGAATATTTCAAGACGAGAAAGGGGCATCAAATCTTTATTGGCAGCGGGGTCGCCTTGGCCCTGATATTGAGTATTATGGCCCACGTTCATTTAATTCGACCCTTTATCCCGATTGCTCCCAATTTGGATCCGACGCAACAGTTTCATGGATGGAGGGCCTTAGGCGCAAAAATAAATAAATACCTCGATGAAAATCCTGGCCCGGACCGTTATTTCCTGGTTGGCGATCGGGGAACCACGGTCGCTGAAGCGGTCTTCTACACTCAGAATCGTTTTCTCGGCCTTGATTTTAACCGGCCCGAACGCTATCTCTTTCTCTCAAATATCGGGTCGCTGCAAGGGAGAGAGGCTGTCCTCATTCTCCATAATCAAAACGCAGGTGCCACAAGACCCTACCATCCCTACTTTGAAGCTTTTCAAGGTATCGGCCGCCATCATTCTATTTTTAGAAACACCCCCATTAATTCCCTTACCTTCCAACTGGTCCTGGGAAAGGGTTTTCGAGGCAACTGGAGCCCTCATTCCGGAAGGCCGAATTAGCGACAGTCCCGATATTGACGATCCTCGGCCGGAAATTAAAATCAACGCCGGTCAAGACGAAAAACATAGGCCAGAGTAAATCCCGTAAGATAAGTAAGCAAGCCAGACCAGATAACATCGGTAAGGAAATGCCCTCCCTGAACGATCCTCCCCGCTCCCATGAAGAAACCGAAAGCAATTCCCAAACCAAGAAAGGCGAGAGCCGCTTTCCGGCGCGATTTCCTCAAGATGAAAAAGGGAGCAAAGATAAAAAATCCAATGGAGGCATGCCCTGAAGGGAATGATCCCCCCTGTCCGGCTTCTCCTATTTCCCAGGCTTGGTGGAAGGTTTTTGTGCCACCGAAGTTTACAATATCGTCCGGGCGTGGACGCCCCCAGTGATCTTTAAAAAGCGTATTGACCACAAGTCCCGGACCCAAAAGCATAAATAGGACCAGAAAAAGGCCTGTTTTTTTATAAGGCCGTAATTCCTTCCGGAAAAAACCGAGCACAAAAACAAAAAAGCCACCGACCGCTAGAATAATCCCCGGAATGTTTCCGTAATGGTATAAGAAAAACCAGGGCATCTCCTGGCCCATAAACCAGCCCTTGCCGGAGGCATAAAAAAATTCCGCTATCTTAAGATCCGTTTCTGTCCAGCTGATGATCACCGATAAGATAACGGCCAGGGCAATGGGAAAAACCAAGGACCAGAAAAGGCTTGTTTTTATTTCAGCGTCACGGCCCATAACATGCCAACTTTTGACGGTTTGGTAAGTTCTTTAAGAAAGATTCAAGGGGCATTGGTTTCACTGGCCATCCTTTGATTTTTTTTCTGGGCCGCATTGAATTGATACCGGTCAAAATAATATTTTATGATCCGGGTGCCTATAATTCCGATAGCGGCTCCGGCAATCACGTCGCTCAAATAATGCGAAGTTAAAATTATCCTGCTGACACCCACAGCCGCCGCCATCATAAATAACGGTATTCCACAACGCGGATAAAATAGGGTCAAGGCGGTAGCTAAGGTAAACGCGGTTTGGGCGTGGCCGGAGGGAAAGGATATTAATTCATAAGCCCGGCCAAAGAAATCAAATCCAAAATGGCCGGAATTAAATAAATCAATAGGGCGATGACGTCCGGCCACCCACTTCAACAGGGTGATGAATATCCCGATAATACTGAGAGAAAGAAAAACAAAAAGAGATCGATCGGCATACCGAGTATTTTTGTAAATAAAAAGAAAAAATAAATAGAAAATTAAGCTGCCCACCAAATACCAGGTGGCAATGCCAAAAATCGTGACTGTCTCAGCTATTTTTAGCAAGGCCGGGCTTACGGTCTTGCAATATTTCGTGATGGGAATATCCCAAAACAAATAAGAAATGATTATCAACAATAAACTAATGGCCGAGATAGGGGTGGTGATCCATCCTTCTTTCATGGTTTTAATCCCTGATAATCCCGACACCAGACAAATTTCACCGTATCGACCTTGGCTCCGTTCAACCGTAGATCCTGAACCCCGGCCAACTCCACTTGCCGGCAAAGAGCATAGGAGCTAATATCCACATTTTCCAAATGGTTTACCAGGAATAGGAGATCATAACCGATGGGGTCCTTCTTCTGCCATTCATCGAACTGATCCCTCCGCTTATCGATTACAAATAGTTCGTGCCGGTAAGGGATACTGTAAACCATAATCCGGCTGGCCATCGTCCAGTGGGTTACCGCCAACGCCTTGGCTTTTTCCGACTTATCCTTTCTGACCAGTGTATCCGCCTGTTGGCATATTTCCGGATATCCGTAAATATCGCGAAAAGGCGATTGATAATCAGGGAAAGTAAAAAATTTGCCGGCCAGCTCGGCATAGGCCAGTAACAGCACGATCAGATTGAAGGCAATAGCGATATGGAGAAAAACTTTTTTCCATCTAGCTTTAGCCTTGATTATTTCATAGGTTCCGAGGGGGATGAACAGTAAATAAAATAGACCGGTCCAATGAGGTAATAATCTTTCGGAAAAGGAAGTAAAAAGGAAAAACACCATGATGGTTCCGCCGAATAAAACCGGGAGAAGCAGATAATCATTCCGAACCCTGATAGATTTAAAGAAACCATAAAAAGCTATGATAAATAAAAACGGACTATAGACTCCGAATTGGAGTGCAATGGATTCTAAGAAATAGGAAATATTCGGATGGAAATTTCCGAATATATGGGAACCCTGATAGCGGAAGCTGGCGAAGTCATGATTACTATTCCAATAAATCACCGGGGTCACCAACAAAATCGCGATCAGGGCCGCCAAAACCATCCGGAATGAAAAAAGTATGTCGAATCTTTTTTTTATAAGAAAATAAAGGATCAGCGGCGGAACCAGCAAAATCGAGGTGTATTTGGCCAGACCCATTAAACCAAGAACGATTCCCAATAATAAAAAGGATGAAGTTTTTTTTTCATGCTCCATTTTCTCGGCAATAAAAATCAAGGTGAAAATCAAAGGCAGCAAAAGAGAATCAGGCAGGAGCATGACGCCCAGAGCATTGAGCATAAAAGAAGAGTTCAAGGCCAGAACTGCCCATAATGAAACTCTTATGGAGCCGCTAATCCTCAGGGTAAAAACATAGGCGCAGAAAGAAGTGACTGCAAAAATTATAATGGCGGGCAAACGGGCAATCCATTCATTGGTTCCCAGCCAATTTAAAAAAAGAGCGTGAACCCATCCTACCAGCGGAGGATGATCGAAATAACTCCAATCCAGGTATTTGGCGAATAATACATAATGGGCTTCATCGCAACCTAAACCAAAAAAAGGGGCCACGATCAGGCGAAACAGCGTAAACAATCCAATTAGGAAATAAATGTGTTTATCGGCTCGTGGCATTTGCCTTCCTTAAACCGGATAGGATTGGGGCAATGGATTGATTTGATTCGTTGTAAACAAAAATGGTCTTTGCCGGTTGGTATTAGGTGATTTTCCAAAAAACATGCGGGCTCTTCGGTTGCTGAACCTTATTTTGGGGCGTCGGGTTTATCTTCCTTAAGGCAGTTATAAGCAACCTCTTATCTGATTTACCTTTGTTCAAAGATAAATTTATATTATATCTTATTTTTTAAGGTAAAGGAAGTGAAAAATTGGAATAAAACCGCTTGAAGATGGCGTCTTAATCGGTTATTTTTAGATGGTAACATCAGCCAAAAGGCAGACCGTGAATAGATTTAGATTATTTTATTAAGCAGGACTATGAGGATCATCTCCCGCTATATTTTCAAAGAAATCCTAACCCCTTTTGGGATTACCTTTCTGGTTTTTACCTTAATTTTTCTGCTCGGCAATTTAATGCAGCTGATTGATATGATCGTTCAGAAAGGAGTGGGCCTTTGGGATATCACCCGGTTACTGGGCTACACCCTGCCCTTTCTCTTTGTCTATATCATCCCCATGGCTTTTTTTATCTCCATCCTGCTGGGATTCCTGAGGCTGTCCAACGACAATGAGGTAACCGCTCTCAAGGCTTCAGGGATAGGGTTTTTCCAACTCTTGCCTCCGGTATTGATTTTGAGCCTGGCCGGTTATCTCTTGACCAGTTTTATGGCTATGGTGGCCCAACCCTGGAGCGAGTCCGCCCTGAAAAATTTGGTTTTTAATATCGCCGTAGTTCAGGCCAAAGTGACCTTAAAGGAGCGGGTCTTCAACAACGAGTTTAAAGACCTGGTTTTTTATATTCAGAAGGTGAGCACCGAAGGCGAAATGGAGGATGTCTTTATCTTTGATCAACGCCAGAAAGAGGTCCCCCAGACCATCGTGGCCAAGAAGGGCTGGTTGATCCCCGATCCCCGGGAGCGGTCTCTCAATCTGCGTCTGGGGGATGGGACCATCTACAATGTATCCCTCGGGTCCCGGAGTGCACAAAATATCAATTTTAAGACCTATAACCTGGTATTGCCCTTGGATCAGATGGCCGCAGCCCAAAAAAAACGGGAAAAATCAGAGACGGAATTGTATCCTTTTGAACTGAAAAAAAAGATCCGTCAGACCTCTCCAGGAGAAAACAAATATTATAAGTATCAGATAGAATATTATAAAAAATTCAGCCTGCCTTTTTCTTGTCTTGTTTTTGGGATGATCGCCTTCCCCCTGGGCCTGCAATCCCGCCTGGCCGGAAGGGCCTGGGCCGTTGTTTTAGGGGGGATTGTTATTTTTATTTATTATTTGATTCTCTCTTTGGCCTTCAACTTGGGGGAAAAGGGGATCTTGACCCCTTGGGTTGGTTTATGGCTCCCTAATGCGATTGTGGGGGCCATAGGCTGGTATTTGTTTTGGATAACCTGGAAAGAAAAAGAAATCTGGTGGTTGAAAGGCGCTAAAGACTTATGGGAATGGTTGAAACAGGCTGTTAAAAAAGGACGGTGAGAAGCCGGACCTTAAAAACCGAATTTCGGCTCCAGTCCGGAAGACCGTTAAGGTAAAATAATTATTAACCAGCATAACCTTAGATTTCACCAAAAGCCGCATGCCGAGCACTAAACTATATTTATTTATGAAACAACTGTTGTATCCGCTTCTCTATGCGGCTTCCGGTCTCTATGGATTCGGGGTCCGGGTTCGTCTTTGGTTGTATCGCCGGCATCTCCTGTCGACCCGGAACCTGCCATTAAGGGTGATCAGTATCGGCAACCTGACGGCCGGGGGGACCGGAAAAACCCCTCATACGGCCCTTGTGGCCCGTTACTTGCGGGGAAAAGGTATTAAAATCGCTGTCTTAAGCCATGGTTATCGGGGAACAAAGGTGACAGAAGGGGCGGTCATTTCTGACATGGGGTCTATCCTGGGGACTCTCGAAGAAGGTGGGGAGGAACCTTATTGGTTGGCCAAAAAACTTCCGGGAATCCCGGTAGTGGTTGGCAGGGATCGCTTTCGCTCGGGATGGCAATGTTTTCAGCAATGGCGAACCGAATGGGTTATTCTGGATGACGGTTTTCAACACCTGAGCTTGGAGAGGGAAATCAATATCTTGCTTTTGTCAGGCCAATTACCCTTGGATTCAGAAAGGCTCCTGCCCTTGGGATTTCTCAGGGAACCCCTTAAAGAAATGCGAAGAGCCGATATCATTGTGGTCACCCATGCCGAAGAACTGGACTTTTTTCAACGGAAGGAGAGGGCGGGGGAGATTCGATCCCGGGTTCCTTCGATCCCGGTTTTTTTTTCCGAACACAAGCCCAGGGTCCTGCGGAGTTATCCCGATAAGAAAGAGATACCCCTCTCCGAGTTAACCGGGAAACAAGTGGTCGCTTTTTGCGGTCTGGCTTATCCTGATTCTTTGATGTTCAGCTTACGGCAGCTCCAGGCCGATCCGGTCCAGCTGGTTAAATTCCCGGATCACCACTATTACCGGGAGAAGGATAAAAGATATTTGGAAACCCTCGGCCGATCTTTAAGGGTTCCTTGGCTGGTAACTACCGAGAAAGATGATTTGAAGCTGGGTCAATGGGCCCCCGCTGATTTGCAGATCCTGGTTCTGGGGATTGAAGTCGAAATCCAGGACCCAGCCTTCTGGGAACTGTTGGACCGGAAAATCGACCCCGAGGGCCGTGCCCAGAGACGGGAGAGGCTATGACCTACCGGATCCTTTACCTTATGTTATATCTCATCGCTTATATTCCCCGACCCGTTGGTCTCCGGCTGGGGGAATCTCTGGGTTGGGTGCTCTATCGGATATTAAAGCAAAAAAGAGAAGCCGCCTTAAATAATCTGACCATTGCCCTTGGAGATCGACTCGGGGCCAAAGAAGGCCAGGCCCTGGTCAAAAAGAGTTTTCAATTTTTAGGCCGCCATTTTTTTGAAGTCTGTTATTTGATACGGTTTGATAAAGAAAAACTGGCTTCTTATCTTGAATTTAAGGGGGTACATCATTTTGAACAGGCCAGGGCTCAAAACAAAGGGGTGGTTTTATTGACCGGCCACTTCGGCTGTTGGGAACTGATGGCCGTGGGCATAGGCTATTTCATCTCTTCCGTTTATCTGGTGACCATGTCCATGAAATTCAAGCCGGTTGAAGAATTAGTCCGGACCCTCCGGGGGGTCAGCGGCAATCAGTCTATCCCTAAAGAAAAATCCATGAGGCGGTTGATTCAGATTTTAAAGCAAGGGGACCCCATCGGGATTCTTTTGGATCAAAATGTCGATTGGTATGAAGGAGTGTTTGTCCCCTTTTTCAATAAACGGGCCTGTACCAATAAAGGGCTGGCCTTATTAGTAAGGAAAACCCAGGTTCCGGTGGTGCCGGTTTTCATTGTCCATCAAGGGGGAGGACGGCATCGGATCGAATTCCAGCCGGCCCTGCCCTGGCTGTCTTTCGGAGATCGGACCAAGGAGATCGAAGAAAATACGGCCCAGTATAATCAGGTGATCGAGGCCATGGCCCGACAATATCCGGACCACTATTTCTGGGTCCATCAACGCTGGAAAACGCGGCCCTATCAAGCCTGGCCAAGACAGCAGGACTGAAAGGAAAGGCCCTTGTCTTTATCTTCACAATTTTATTCGGCCTTAATCGGCAGTACCGTTATCAAAATAGGTTTGGCCGTCTTCATTCCTCTGACGAGTGATGAGGCTTATTTTTTTGTCTTGGGCAAATATCTTGATTATGGTTACTACGAGCACCCGCCCATGGCCGGGTGGCTCATTCATTTCCTGCTTTATGGCGGAGACTCCCGGCTCATTTTAAGGCTCCCGAATATTTTTTTTGGAATCATCATCGGACTTGCCCTTTATCAATTCTTAAAAAGGACGGATAAAAAAAAGGCACAAATACTGGCCGTTCTTTTTTGGATTTCTCCCTTCAACTTATTGAATGTCATTATTACCAATGATGCCCCTTTGACCCTCTTTACCTTTTTGTCCGGCCTGCTTTTCTTCAAAGGGTTTGAAGTCGAAAAAAAAGTCAAAAACTATTTCCTTCTTTCCGGAATCTTTCTGGGATTGGCCTTTTTCTCCAAATATTTTGCCGTCCTGCTGGCCGGGGCCTTCTTAGGTTATGTCTTAATATTCCAAAGGAACCGAAGAGGGATCAACGCGATCCTTTGGACCTTTTGGCCGGCCGCCTTTTTTGTCCTGTTGAATCTATACTGGAACTACACCCATTGCTGGGACAATATCGTTTTTAATTTTTTTGTCAGACACCAGGATCCCATTCAATTTAGCCTGATCAATTTTATTTTCTTCTTGGCGGGGCAAATTTACCTGATCACGCCCGTGGTTTTTTATTATTTGCTGAAGGACCGTAAATCCATTCGAGAAAACCTGGAAACAGGCCACTTTTTTATCATCCCCCTGGTCTTGTATGGGGTTCCCCTTTTGATCCTGGCCTTCCTATCCTTCTTTATTTTGATTGGCTTGCACTGGACTCTGTCTTTTATCCCTTTTGCCTTTATCATTTTTTTTATTGTTTTTTCCCCCCAGACCTTAAGGAGAATGGTAAAACCCATGGTCCTGTTCAGTGCGGGGCATCTTCTTCTAATTTTAGCGGCCCTCCTGTTATTCCAAGCTGGAAAATTTGAAAAACTGGATCTTTATAAGAACACGATCATTTCCATTAAAGCCCGGGAAATATGTTCGTTATTAAAACCGGTCCGGGATGGGTTCTTGCTGACCTCGGAGAGCTATGACGATGTAAGCATGCTCCAGTATTACTGCGGTCAATTTGTAACCCAGTTTGGAAAGGGATCGAAACACGGCCGGCAATTTGATAAATTGACCGATTTTTCCAGGTACCAGGATAAAAATATTCTAATCGTCAGGGGGGGATCGCCCAATGAAGATTTTTTCAGGAAGTTTTTTGAAAAGATTGAAATCAAAGAAAACCGGATAGGCGATCATCCCGTCTTCTTTATCTTCGGTTATAAGTTTAAATATACCGTTTATAAAGAAAAGATTTTAAGAGAGATATTGGTTTCCTTCTATCAAATCCCTTCCTGGCTACCTTGCGGGGACTGTTATTTTAAGGACCATTATTTTGGAAGAAACTAGGGGATTCTTGGTGGTCTCCTAGAGGAGACCAGCGGATTCTTCCAGCGCTTGACAAATTAAACCGGACTCGGTAGGGTGCAGGACGAGTGAAGAGATTCGCGGTCAGGAACAACCCCGGATAGGGAGGCGTCTGGCGTTGTTCTTTCTTGATTGATTGTGATCCCGGAAAGGAATAAACATGGTTTGCAGGAAATCATCCGGTCCACCTCATTGGAATGCGGGATTGTTGAAGCTATTTTTGGTCTTGGTGTTTTGCCCCCTTGTTTTTTGTCGGCCGGCGGAAGCGGAAACCAATTCACCTGTTAATGAACCCGTAACCAATCCAGGAAGTTTGCTGGTCTCCAGTGGATACGGTCCCCCCTTTCATATGTGGTCCGAGCGGTTATATTCCAACTTCGAACTGGCCACCCTTTCCCTGACCTATGAAAAGGAATCCGGTTTGTGGCCGTTTACTAAAAACAAAGAATTAGTCAAGTCTTTTTTGTTGGAATTGCAGCTTTCCCGGATATGGGGAAAGGGGATTGAACTGGAACAGGATCAGGTCTCTCAGGAAACCTGGGACAAAGCCGTTCAGGAAGGCAGGAGCCCGACCGTAGATTGGGATCACTATCAAATCGCTTTGGTTCCTTATTACCGATTTTATTATCCTCTGGGTCAGAAGGTAAGATTGTATTTTGAAGCCGGATTCGGCCTGGCCTTATTGAATAAACCCCTGATTGAGGATGGGACTATCTGGAATTTCCTTATCAATGGAGGATTCGGCTTGGATTTTAAATTTAAAAGACCGTTTACTATTTCCCTAAAATTGCAGCATTTCAGTAACGGAGGAGATGCCCAACTAGGGATAACCGACAAACGGGTTATCGGACCTGAAAACCTGATGTTCGGCTTTGGGATGCGGTTTCCCCTCTGAAGCCTGATGGTGGTGCAGATTTATCAGGTTTTAAAAATAAAATAAATGGTTGAAGGAGGATCAAATATGGTGATCAGCCCAGAGCTATTAGAAATCCTGGCCTGCCCTAAATGCAAAGGGGACATTTATCTGAACGAGACTAAGGACGGCCTGATCTGTGAAAAGTGTCGTTTGGTTTATGAAATCAAAGATGATATACCGATCATGTTGATCGAGGAGGCTAAACCGCTAATGGCCGGGCAAGACCGAATCAATTCCTGAAAATCAGATCATTGGCGAAAACCTCCGAAAAAGATTACGGCGGGAGATTCTTCGAAATGTGAGGGGTTTGACTCCAATCCCTTTTACCGAAATTTGGCTCCGATCTGGAAAGGGTATGGCTTTTCGAGTTGAATGTTCCATAGAAAACGCCCTTCTCCTTGGCTTTGTCCCTATTTTTCTTCTTGACCCTGACTTTCCCTTACTGTATACTCCTTACCTGAAAAAGCAGTTTTTTATCAAATGGTTAGCTATGATGTGAAATCCGTGTTTCATCAAGTCAACCGGGGAGATAGGCGGTTGAAATAGGTTAATAAAGAGAAATCAAAGAAACCAAACACCTCTGTGGATTATATGTACCTTGCCTATAATATTTGCTTATTCGTTGCTTTTATACTAACCTTCCCTTTTTGGGCCTTGCGCCTGCTCTGGAATGGAAAGTTTCGTCGCTCCTTCAAAGTACGGTTGGGCCTGAAAGGGGTAAACCGCCAGTCCGGAAAAGAAGACTCCCGGCCCATCTGGATACATGCTCTATCCGTGGGAGAGGTCCTTTCCTCCGTGGCTTTGGTCAAAGCCCTGACCGCGCGTTATCCCAAAATTCCCTTGGTTTTCAGCACCTCAACGGAAACAGGTCAGCAAACGGCATTGAAAGCCCTGGGGAACCTGGTATCCGAACCATTTTTTTTCCCTCTGGATTTATTCTATGTGGTCAAGAAAACTCTGGCAGGAATCAGCCCCCGTCTTTTTGTGCTTATTGAAACGGACCTATGGCCTAATTTTCTGAGGGAACTTAAAACAAGGGGCATCCCGGCGATCCTGGTAAATGGGCGAATGTCGACAAGCTCATTTAAACGCTATCGCGCCTTTCGTTTTTTTATGAAGCAAGTTCTTTTTTGCTTCCAGGCGATCGGCATGCAGGCCCCCCTCTATGCCCGTCGGATGGTGGAAATGGGGGCGCCGGAGGACAAGGTCTTCGTCGGGGGAAACCTTAAGTTCGATCAGGAGCATCGTTATGTTGAACAACCGGAACGAGATGAGATACTCCGTTCACTGGGATGGCACAGCCCCCGCAAACGTGTTCTGGTGGCGGGCAGTACCCATGCCGGGGAGGAAGAAATCATTTTCGGAGCGTATTCCCGGCTGCTTCAGGATTTCCCGGATGCCGCCCTGATAGCGGCGCCGCGAAATCCGGAACGGTTCGAGCCGGTCCACCATTTAGCCCTCGGGCAGGGATTACGGTGCCGAAAGCTCTCGGATCCCGTTAACCCGGCCGATCAGGTTGTCGTGGTTGACCGAATAGGAGAGCTAAGCCGGCTTTATTCTGTTGGAGAAGCAGCCTTTGTAGGCGGGAGCATGGTTCAGGAGGGAGGGCACAACCTCTTGGAAGCGGCGGCCCAGAAGAAGTCGATTTTATTCGGCCCCTACATGGATGATTTTCAGGAAATGGCTGAGCGGATGGTGGAGGCGGGAGGAGGGCGGGTCGTATCAAATCAAGAGGAGCTTTTTCAGGCCTGGAAATCCTTTCTGGAAAGTCCCTCTCTGGCTGAACGGACCGGCGAAATGGCTTACCAGGTGTGGCGAACCAACCGTGGGGCTCTTCAAAATTATCTCCGTTGCCTGGAAAGATATCTGAACTAAACCGCCATGCCCCGCCTTTTGGGGCGAGGCACCACCATACGGTCACCTTTGGTGACCTAATCAGGAGGCTTCTGGCCGATCGGCTGTTCGGTCACCGATCCGGCTTCCTTTTGGAAGCCTCCCTATTAGGTCGGCAAAGCCGACCGGCTGGTGACCTCTTCAAAAGCTCGGCAGAGCCGAGCGGCCCGATCTTTTAGGAGACTCCTGGAAGGAGTCGGGCAAGAAGCCGGGACATGAAAATAGAACTCGTTGGGCTTTATATCCTATTTTCGTATTAAAGGTGTCCGGTTGGCTGCGGATGGTTGATATGGATAAAAACAACATTAGGACGATCCTGATTCGAGGCGCCAATTGGGTAGGCGACGCCCTCATGACCACCCCTGTGGTGGAAGCCATCCGACACAATTTCCCCGAAGCCCGCATTTCCCTGCTGGTCGTGCCCTGGGTCATGGACCTTTTTACCCATAACCCCCATAGCGACGAGGTCATTCCCTATTTCCGCGAAGGACGGCATAAGGGCCTTCGGGGCAAGAGGGTGCTCTTAAAGGAGATTAAGGGACGAAAGTTTGATCTCTCGATCCTGCTGCAGAATGCCTTTGAAGCGGCTTTGCTGGCCTGGGGGGCACGGATTCCTCGACGCGCGGGATACAACACCGATTGGCGTGGATGGTTGCTCACGCATGCCGTGCCCCTGCGTCCTGAATATAAAAAGGTGCATCAGACCCAATACTATTTGGCCATGGCCAGGGGGCTTGGTCTGGAAGCGCCGGACACGGATATGTTCCTCCAGGTGCCGGACGAATATACGACCTATATCCATTCGCGCCTTAAGCGATATGGCTACGAAGGGAGACCTTTGATAGTCCTGGCACCGGGGGCCACCTATGGTTCGGCCAAAATGTGGCCCGGGGAACGTTATAGCCTATTGGCAACCGAGTTGGCCCGTTATTGCGGAGCAGGCTTGATCATTCTGGGGAGCGTCCAAGAGAAAGGGGTAGGGGATGGTATCGTTAGGGGGGTTGGCCAGGAGATGGCGGTGAACTTGAGCGGAGCCACCAGCCTTCTGGAAGCCGCGGCCTGGATTAAGCAGGCCACCCTAGTCATCAGCAACGACTCGGGCCTTATGCATATGGCGGCCGCCCTTTCCAAGCCCCAACTGGCGATTTTCGGGCCGACCAACCGGATCACTACCGGCCCCCGAAATCGTAAGGCCCATATTATCTATCATGAAACAGCGTGCGCTCCCTGCTTGAAGGTTCGCTGTCCTACCGATCATAAGTGCATGGCCAGCATAACCGTTGAAGAAATATTTGAAGCCGCCTGCCGGATGTTATCGACCTACAGCTCATGAACAGGGCGGTGTTCCATATTCGAGACTCGATTTTGTACCCCGGATCTGTATCCGGATGAACTATTTATTTGGGCGAATACCAGCCGAGGCCAGGGAAGAATTTTAAGGCAGCTTGCGAAATGCGCATTCTGATCATTAAATTGAGTGCTATCGGGGATGTGGTTCATTCCCTACCGGTGCTTTCCGCTCTTAAAAGGCTGTATCCCGATAGCCGCATACATTGGCTGGTGGAGGAAACAGCCGCGGGATTGCTCCAGGATCACCCCTTGCTGGACAGGGTTTTGGTCTGCCCCCGTAAAAACTGGATAAGGGGCCTAAAACAAGGGAGGATTTCAGTCCTGAGAGAATTCCGGGATTTTTACAGAATGATGAGAGCCGAACCCTATGATCTGATACTCGATTTGCAGAATCTTTTTAAAAGCGCTTTTTGGGTGGCTGTTGCCCGAAGCCCCCGAAAAATTGGATTCAGTTCCACCAAGGAGCTGGCTTACCTGCCTTTGAATGAAAAAATCGGTCCGGAAGATTTCAGTTTGCATGCCGTAGACCGGTACATGGAATTCGTACGTTATCTGGGGGACTATGGCGAGCCACTTCGTTTTTCGGTGCCAGTGACTCCCATCCATGTGGCTCGTGCGGATCAATTGTTAAAAGAGGTGGGGCTGAAAGAGAGAAAGGTGGTGGCCGTGAACCCTATGGCGCTTTGGCCTACTAAACTATGGACGCCTCAATCGTTTAGTGAATTGGCCGATCGCCTGGCCAAGGAATTGGGGTTAGGGGTGGTTTTTACCGGAGGTGCGCAGGATTGGGATTCCGTGGAAGAGATCATCGCTAGGGTGTCGCCCTCACCGGTCAATTTTTGCGGCCGCATGAATCTTCTTGAATTAGCGGCGCTTTTCAGTCAGTGTGCCCTGGTCATATCCACAGATACCGGGCCCATGCATCTGGCGGCGGCGATGGGTACTCCAGTGGTGGCCTTGTTCGGACCTACTGCTCCGGACCGGACCGGTCCCTATGGCCCGGGCCATGTGGTAGTAAGGACGGCTATCCCCTGTAGCCCGTGCTTTAAGAAAAAGTGCGCGGATCCCAGGTGCATGTATGAGATTACTCCGGATCTCGTTTTCCATACGGTTGAGAAGAGACTTGAATTATTTTCCTGAAGAGTCTAAATTATCTAATCTTATTTTCTCTAGCAAAAGAGCTTCGTCCCCTGTTATTGGCCCTTTTTTTCTTCTTGACCCTGTCTTCCCCTTTCTTTATACTCTGCGGGGATTTCACCTCCGTCGGAATGGCTGAAGATCTCGAGTTTTTCCCGGGGATGGTCACGACCTCAACTTTGATGGCCGAAGATGAGATGGATGAAAGAGAAGCATTGGAAAGCCGAATTCCGAAAGCTAAAGATGACCTTGCCTCCGCTGTTGCCGTGACCAGGGGAAGACCCACTTTGAGTGTTGCGGTAATAGCCCTGAACGAGGCGGACCGCATCGAGAGGTTGTTGAAAAGCGTTCGATTCGCTGATGAAATCCTAGTGGTGGATTCCGGCAGCACCGACGGCACCCAGGCCCTTTGCCGAAGCTATGGGGCTGAGGTCATTGATCAGCCCTGGATGGGTTATGTTGCCCAGAAACAGTTTGCCTTGGAAAAGGCCAACTCGGAGTGGGTGCTCAGTCTCGACGCCGATGAAGTGGTGTCCGAGGCGCTGGCCAAGGAGATCGTGGAGTCTCTCGGAAGTGCTCCTCCCGAGGTAGTCGGATTTTCAATACCTCGGCTTTCTAACTATCTCAGACGCTGGATCCGCCACGGGGGGTGGTATCCCGACCGGAATATTCGAATGGCGCGAAAGGGGCGGGCGCGGTGGGGAGGGATTGATCCCCACGACAAACTCGCCGTGGACGGTCGAACCCTCTGCCTCTCACAGCCTATTTTGCATTTTGTCTACCGCAATATCTCCGACCAGTTGGCTACCATTGACCGTTTTTCAAGCATTATTGCGGGCAGGAAGGGCCCCGCCTCGGGGATCTACCTGCTGGCCGGCCTTGGACATGCTTTGGCCAAGTTTGCCGAATGTTATTTGTGGAAAATGGGATTCCTGGATGGGTGGGCTGGATTGGTGATTGCCATGAACTCAACCTGGTACGTCTTTTTGAAATATGCCAAAGCCTGGGAAATAGGCCTGAATGAAAACAATAGCTCTCGCCCTTGAACATTTCAACCGGTTTGCGGGTGGAGCGGAATCTTATGCCGTTTCTTTGGCCCGGTCCCTGGTCAAGGCCGGCTGGGAGGTGCATCTCTTCGGAGAGTCATGGGATGGAGAACCCGAAGGGGCCGTATTTCATCGGATGAATATTCCGCGCTGGTGGCCGGGATGGGCCAGAATCCTCCGCTTCGCCCTGGAGCATCGCCGCCGAACAGGATCCGGAGCCTTTCAAATTGTATTGGGATTTGGCAATACGATTTATATGAACGTCTATCAGAGTCATGGGGGGGTCCACTGGTGCTCCTCCAGACGGCTGGTTTATGCCGAGTCCAATGTCGTGTTCCGCTGGGTGAAAAGACTGGTTATTGGGCTCTCTCCCAAACAGTGGATGCGTCATTGGATCGAGTCCGCTCCTTTCCGTATGTCCTCCTCTCCTCGAATTATCGCGATCTCCCAAATGGTAAAGGACGACATGGTTCGCTCCTTCGGTATTGACGGCCAGCGCATCGAGTTGGTCTATAACGGGGTCGATACGGCTCGGTTTTATCCGGGATTGCGTGATCGTTTTCGCGGGCCTTGGCGACGGACGCTGGGGCTTGGGCCCGAAGAGGTGGTATTTCTCTTGGTGGCCTACGCGCTTAAAAAGAAAGGGATCATCCCGCTCATTGAAGCGGCGAAGATTCTCAAGGACCGTCTGGGAGAAGGGTTCCGCGTGGTAGTGGCCGGAGGCCAGCCTTCCCTCCGGCTGTCCAGCCGCTTGGCCAGACTGAATCTGTCCAGGACGGTAATTTTCGCCGGACGAATTCGTAACATGGAGGAATGTTATGCCAACAGCGATGTCCTGGTGCTTCCCACCTTCTACGACGCCGGCAGCCTGGTAGTTTTCGAAGCCATGGCCAGTCAGCTGCCCTGCATCACCACCCGAGCCAACGGATCAGCTGGGATTATCACTGAGGGTGTCGACGGATTCATTCTGGACCATCCGCCACAAGCGGAAGATCTGGCCAAGAAAATGGCATTACTCCTTGATCCGACTCGACGTGAATCTATGGGGCGGGCCGCGGCCAACAAAGTTCTCGGGTATACTATTGAGCGAAACCATCAGGCGGTCCTGCAAATCCTGGATGAGGTCGCGGGACGATGAAAAAGAAAGGAATGATGGAAGAAGTCAATGCGGGGTAACTTATTTTCTCAACCTTTTCCCCAAAGCCACAAGGGCATTTTTCTTTACAAGTGATTAAAAGGGTCGAATAATATAGACTGGATTTGGTAAAATATTTTCCTCCGTTTCCGGTTAAGGCCAAGGCTTCATTTTCAGGTCCAGGTGCGATGAGACCCTTATTAGCAAGAAAAAACATCAAGAAAAAACGAATTTAGAGAGTGGCATGGACCTTTCCCTTGTGATTGTCAACTGGAACACCCGAGAACTCCTCTTGAAATGCCTGACTTCCGTATACGAAACCATCTCTGACCTCTGTTTTGAAGTATGGCTGGTGGACAATGCCTCCACGGATGGCAGCCTGACGGCGGTTGATGGGCGGTTTCCAAAGGTCCGGTTGATTCGGAATTCCCGAAATCTCGGATTCGCCGCGGCCAATAACCAGGCACTGGGACAGATCAAGGGGCGGTATGCGCTGTTGGTCAACACGGATGTGGTGATCACCAAGGGATCCGTTCAGGCATTATTCCGATTTATGGAGGATACCGTGGAAGCGGGAATGGCCTGCGGACAGTTGTTGAATCTCGACGGGACCAAGCAGAATTCGATTGCCAATTTACCATCGCCGGCCTTACTGCTGACCAACGAGACGCTGCTCAGAATACTCTTTCCGAAAGCCTACCCGAGTAAGCTTCGTCGATACGAATCGCCCATCGAGGTGGAATCCTGCATTGGCGCCTGCCTGATGGTTCGAAAGACGGCCATGGACGCTGTGGGTCTTCTTGACGAACGTTTTTTCTTCTATTTCGAAGAAACGGATTGGGCCTGCCGAATGCGAAAAGCCGGGTGGAAGGTTTTTTTTGTCCCGGCAGCTCGGTTTTTTCACGCCCAGGGCCAAAGCGTAGGGCATGAGGCTCAAAGCCGATTGCTCTTTTATCGTTCTCGATATCAATATCTCAAGAAGTGGTTCCCCAAAAGCTATCAATTGATGGTTATTGCAGTTATGCTCCGGCTCCTGGTGAATACCTTCCTGACTGGAGTCGGGGTCCTTTTCACGGGTTTTTACAGGCCCCAAATGACACATAAATTTTTAATATATATAAAGATTTTGATATGGCACCTTCGGGGATGCCCCCTTGACTAATCCGGGTTGTTCTCTGAATGTCCTTTATTTTTTCGACGGGGTTCCGATATGACGTCCAATTCCAAACCCTACTACCTCTACTTGGTTGTTTTGCTTGGCCTCGCCATTCGCTTGCTGGCCTGGACCAACACCCAGGTTGTAAATCCGGATGGGACCCTCTACATCTTCCAGGCCAAAGCCATCTATTATGGGCACAAAGAAGCCCTGTTTTGCGGTTATTCCTTCATTGCCAATTACCCGGTTATGATTGCCGGCGTATTTGGAATAGTTCAGGACTGGATTTTCGCTGCCAGGTTGGTATCGCTCCTTTTTGGAACGGCCGCCTTGATTCCTCTTTATCTCCTCTTGCGGCGTTTTTTTGATATCCAAATCAGTGCCCTCTGCACCTTGATATTTGGAATGCTTCCGGTCTTCGTCGGTTTAAGTGTCGATATGGTCCGCGAACCCGTATGCTGGTTCTTCTTGATACTGGGATTATTCTGTTATCTAAAAGCATCCGAAGACAACATTTCCTATCAGATGCTCTTCAGTAGTTTGTCATTTTTAATGGCCGCCTGGGCCCGGATTGAAGTTTTCCTCTTTATCGCCCTTTCATTTCTGTACCTCCTTTTTGTTAAACAAGAAAATCGAATCAGGAAATTGATCTATTTTGCCGGACCTCTAATTTTTTTCCTGAGCGGGATCGGATTATATATTTATATAAACCGAGATAGCGCTTTAATGGCCCATCTGCGTTTTAAGGAATTTGTTGACCGACTGGTATTTTTTTATGTTCAGTATAAGTCCCTCCGCGATGCCCTTAAGAGCGAAGCCTTTCTGCATAGACATCAAATGGTGGGTTTATTTATTACGGCAGCCCGGAACAACGCCTGGCTGGTAGATTTAGGAGTATTGCTGAACCGTGTCTTGGAGACTTTATTATATCTATTTGCTTTTGTATTGGCGGTAGGTCTGCCTGGAATATGGAAGCATATTAAGCGCAATATCCAAGCTCGGTATTTAGTGGTGCTCTCCCTAGGTTCTATGGTATTATTATTTGTCCAAATATTTAGCACCTGGTGGATAGAATATCGCCATACCTACCTTCTGATCATTCCCTCCTTTATTATTATCGGATACGGAATAGAACGTATCCTGCTTTATTCAATAAAGAGGTTTAAAATAGGAAGGATTGCGGTTTTTTCTATTTTATCTCTGATAATTGTCCTGTCCACTTTGCCCAAAAATCTGCAGCCAAGGGATACGGACAAGATAATATTTAAAGAGATCGGAGAAACTATCGCCAAACATAAATCCGGCGATGATGCCGCCTATATTTCAACCCCGGTTGCTATTCATCAGTGGGTCTCTTTTTATGCAAACTTGTCCTACCAGCGTGATTTTTGTCCTCTGCCGGTCAAGGTAAATTGCTGGGAGTTTAATTCAGACAGCTACGATCAGTTTATACGCCATTTGTTAGAAAACCGAATAAAATACTTGGTCTGGACCGAGAAGCAATGGCCTGTCGATAAGATTGATTTTTCTCAAGTTCAGCATCATCTCAACTTAAAGGAGCTTGGCCGGTGGAACCACCCAATGACCGGAGAAATAATTCTGTTGGAGATTCTTTGAAACTCCGGAAAGGTCTTTGTCTCTGTTTGCCGGGCGTTTAACGCAGGGGCAGCAGTTCTCGGCCTCTGTCTTTCACCCAGGACCTGGGAATTAATACTTGTCTGAATAAAATTTTCATGCCGATTGTCAATCAGCGGATTATTGTCGAACGTCGGAGAAAGGATTTAAAAAACGCATTAAATTTATAACTAATTGAATAAATTAATTATTTATATGAAAGGCCAAAGGAGGGAGAGAATAATAGCTGGTCTTGGATCGACAAAAATGTCGAAATGGGTTTGGGTTAAAAAGGGACAATAAAAGAAAATATTATGTTAATACAATAAGTTAAAACATTAATTCTCCTTTGGCACAGGTTTTGAAATAGAAGTCGATAAAACGATTTCTAAAAGGAGGAAAAAATGGCAAGCAAATTAAAAATTTTGATGATTGGACTGGCCCTGATAGCCTTGGCCGGATCGGCTATTGCCGCCGGACCAGGATCCGGTTTTGGTGGAAATCCTAATTTTCCGGCTGGGATGGATCGTTTAAACCTGACCCCGGAACAGAAAACAAAATTGGGGGAATTGAAGGAAAAGCACTGGAAGGATACGATTTCGCTGCGTAATGAGATGCAGATCAAGCGGTTGGAACTAAGAACCCTTTGGACCGCTCCTAATCCGGATAAGAACAAGATCCTGGCCAAACAAAAGGAACTGAATGAATTGAGGGACAAAATGCAGGCCAAGGCTACTGATTTTAGGCTCGATATCCGAAAGACCCTGACACCGGAACAGGCCGCTCAGCTGGGTACCATGGGCTCGGGCCTGGGTTTTCATCGGGGTATGAGGGGACGGCATGGAATGTGGCAGGGTGGTCCTGGCGGCGGTCCGGGACAAGGTCCAGGCCCCCGCGGTGGTTTTGGCCCCGGTGGCGGATTTGGCCCCTGCCAAAATCGCCTATAATCTTTAATCCTCTACCCTCTCTTTAAGTGAGGTCTGAAAGGCAAGTCAGGCCTCACTTGAATTACCTACCTGATACCAAGACCCTAACGAACTAGTTCTCATCCGGAAAAGACCTTTCCGGATGAGAACACACATTTGCCAGTTAT
>JACQYK010000021.1 GCA_016208255.1 Deltaproteobacteria bacterium
GGTGATTCTCGTGGATGCCAACATCCTTTTGTATGCCGAAGACCAACTGAGTCCATACCATGAGGCAGCCTGCCGATGGTGGGATACTCAGTTGTCCGGATCCTCGCCCGTGTGCTTTTGCTGGACCGTCCTTGGCGCGTTCATCCGCATCGGCACGAATCCGCGCGTCTTTGAGAACCCATTGTCTCTCGATCAGGCCCTCTCTCGCGTACAAAGCTGGCTGGATCAACCCTGCACCCGCCTCATTCATCCTACCGCCCGGCATTGGATCATTTTTCTTTTTTTTTTGATCGAAGGCCAAGCCGTCGCCAACCTGGTAACGGACGCGCATCTGGCTGCTCTGGCAAGTGAACACGGTTGTGAGCTAATCTCCACCGACACCGATTTCTCGCGCTTTCCCGGGATCAAGTGGAAAAATCCATTAAAGTAAACGATTTTTCCGGCAGTCCTTCGATTGAACTGACTACAAAGTTGACAAGAACTTGCTTTTCATGGGAAGAGTTTAAAACGAGGAAAAGACAGGAGCAGGAGGAAAAACAGGGGAGACAAGCCATGGGACAGAGGGGGTCTTCTTCCGATTTCGGTCCGGCCCAGGTCCCTGTGCCTGCGGTCCGGATGCCTGGAAAAGAACCGGAGGACCCAAGCTATACAGTGCGGGACGGTCTTCTCTTGTGCTCCGGCTTCCCGCAGTGCATCAATGTATCCCTCAGGCCAGCGCGGCCGGGGGTTCAAAGGCGCCACGCCCCGACGAGTCGCTTGAGGCATAGCATCCAGAAAGGCGTGAAAAATGGATACTATTTTTGGGGCATAATACTATGTTAGGCCGAGAGAAGGAACAGAAATGGATATATTCGACGATAAAGAAATTTCTGAAGAAAAGTATTTGGAAGACGATCATCAGTTTAGGGAATATATAGACAGCGGATCAAAAGGATTGCTTTTCGTTCACGAACCTTTTGGTGAGATTGAAGACGTTGTTGCTCAGCCAGATACCGGGATTTTGTAAAGTGGATAAAGAAAAATAACCCCGAAGTCGCGGTTGAAACACAAAAGTATCAGAAGCAATTGGCTTTGCGGTCAAACGACTTTTGGTTGCCAATAGTCTTTCTTGCTAGCGATGTGACATTACCGATATATTTAAACTTAGTTGCCAATTATCTGTATGACAAGTCAAAAGCATTACTAAGAGGCGAGCAAAATAGGGTTCATTTTAGCGCTGTATACGAAGATAAAAGCACGGGAACTACAAAAAAATTCATTTTTGAAGGGAACGAAGAAGCTCTTCAAAAAGCTATCAAAAAATTTGATGTAAACAAGTTTTTGGAATAACATATGTTTTCTTCTGAAGAAATTTTGGACAAATATAGGTCATATAAGCCAAGAATAGTTGATGCAGTCAGGAAAATAAATATAGGCGATAGCGCGGAAGGAAGACATGACTTAGAAGGGTTGAAGAATGAAATTAAAGCGTTCAATGAGGAACTTGAATCACCATCTGAACAAGTTCTAAATGAGTTATTCCTACTTCGTTCATATATTCAATTTTTAATATTATATTCAATTTTTTGGGAAAAACTTGAGGAACAAAAATTTGGCAATTCGTGGCACTCTCTACAGGATGCGATAAGCCAATATCGGATTGTTAAGAAGTTTTCTTGTGAAAACGACGAATCTATATTCTTACCATTTTTTGAAAATCAAATTCTGAGTCTTGAAAAGTTATATCCATATAATGTTTTCTTTAGCATGGGTGCGGTTGTTGATTACTATGAGTGCAATATATGCGGGTTGGATATTGATTCTGATGAATGTCCTCATTTCAAAGGTGAGCTATATAGTGGTGTAATGGCAGTTGCAATAGCAAAGAACTTTAGCCAAGTGGATCATGTGTCAATGGTAAAACACCCTGCGGATAAGCGTTGCGTTGTTCAATATGACGATGATGGTGAGCAGTTTAATTTAATAAGATACCTTTCTAATTTGTTAAAAGAAAAGGAAATTCTGCCATTTGATTTTGGTGAGCTTAGATTTTCCGAAAAAATTATTCAAAATCCCGATTATGTGAAACTGGGAAGGAATCAAAAGTGCTTTTGTGGGAGTGGGAAAAAGTTCAAACACTGTTGTATTGATAAAAAGACAGTGAATAGCGGACATGTTGATATTATTTCAAACCCCACTTCTGTGGAAAACATTTTGGCCTAACCTCGCTGCTCCAGGGGACACAAAGGGCCGCGCCTCACAGTTCAATCTTTGCATTGAATGGCTGTGGCACAATGGACGATAAACAATGAGAGACATTTCTAATACTGAGGTTTTCGATCTTGTCCTTAGCCGATATGGCGGACGACTGTTAACTGAACAGGTGCATCCCGACACTATGAAAGGGTTTGAAGAATTCATTGAATTTTTCAGGGACATCCTGCGTAGCAAGCATTTTGGCGCATCAGATGTGCATTGCGATTGGGTAGCAAATGATAATTTCAATGCGTTTGCGACTCATTCTTATGATCATGAGTTGATCGGACTCTTTGTGGGCATTCCGCTTCTTCTCTATAACCACTTCTACTGCTTCTTCAACGATCCTAAAACATTGCCCAGTATAGGCAAAGGTTTTCGGGAAAACCCCGAAGTGACAGTACTTAAGGGACTTCGAAACAACCAGATACGTCCCATCCCAAAGGGGCCACATGATCCACTAAGGCATGACGCTGCGATGCACATAGCTTGGAATGCTGTTATGTTTGTTTTTTTTCACGAGTTAGGGCACATCGCTTGGGGTCACTTGAGACTTCTCGCTGAATCCTGCGGTTCTTTAGAATATTTAGAGTTACCAGTCGTTCCGTTGTCAGACGAAGAAGCTCGTCTTCGCCTGTTGCTTGAGTTGGACGCAGACCATTTCGCAGCAGGGTATCTTTTGCAGTATTGGAATAAAAAGTGGAACGATGGGGCATTTAGTGCTTTAGAAAGCTTGGGATGCGATGTAAGTTGGATGCTATCCTTGTCGATGCTCTTTCTGGTAATGGATGGCTTGAACACAACACAACCAACTCTTGGACAGTCAACCCACCCTGCACCACTGGTGCGTCTAATCAACATTACTACTATTTGCAGCAATGAACGATTTCCTACTTACAATGGGGGGGAAGATGCTGTATTGAGGGGTTTTAATGAAGTTAAGGCTTGGCGGGAGCGAGCTGGTTTGAATCCAAGCCGTGGTATGCACGGAATTACATTTGAAGTTCACGAACAACTTAATCAGTTACGTAGCGAACTTCAAGAGAAATACGTAGCACATTTGAACAAATACTCGGCTGATCGCAAAACTTTAAATATTATAAAATAGCGACCTAACCATTTTCTGCACCTGACCGGCGTTACGCCACCGCTCCATACCGTCAGGTGAGAAATGCAATCGGCTGGACAATATCCTTACTCCCGGCAAGGAGCGTGGTTCTCTGATGGCAGACAAAGACATACCTCAGGAGTATTTTGGTTGGTGGAGAATCATCGAGACGTCACATTGGGTTAGTGACGACATCGACATCATCGGGACGGCGATGATTTCGTTCACAGGATATGGCGACCGATTAAGGATGTTTGTTCTTCTCGCTCACGTGAACTGCAAACCCACAAAGACGGGCGTGTCCTTTACGTGGCAGGGGGCTTGGGAATACGACCCTGTCACCGGAAGCGGGAGCGTGAGGCTTCGAAAGGATGGGCGTCTCACAGGTAAGATCAGGATCAAAGACGGTGATGAGAGTACGTTCATAGCGGAGAGAGCGAAGGAGCCGGAGGAGCCTATACCTGACCCGCCGAGCACCCGCGATAAGTGGCGGCGCAGATGGTGAACATGAACATCACGGAATCTTTGTAATCCCGATGAGAGGCCATTTCATGGAGAGGGACGGGCTATTAACGTGCCAACTTGGGAAGGCAGTGCAGAGAAAGTCTTTTTCGAAGTGGGGTGCGGGAAAGCTGCCCGCCCCTCATGAATACGTTGGTCCCATAAGGAAAACAGCATGAATGTATTCGAAGAATTCAAACGGTTGGTAATGAAGTTGGAGAAACAGGAGGTGAGGTATGCCCTTGTGGGCGGGGTTGCAATGGCATTCTATACGGAGCCGCGGTTTACCCGAGATATCGACCTTCTGATTGATTCCGAGGATTTCGAGAAAACAAAAGGCATTCTTGAGAAGGATGGGTATTTCGAATCTGCGTCACCCTGGACATTCCGGAATGTGGCCATAGAACTCCATAGATTCTTGAAGGTCACCTCAGAAGATGAAATGCTGATCGATATTCTCATTGCCAAAGACGAAGAGGTCAGAAAGGTAATCCGGGATGCTGTGGAAGCGGAGTCGGAAGAAGGAAGGGTCATGCTTGCGAGCAAAAAAGATATGATCCGGCTTAAGAGGACAAGGGACTCGAAGCAGGACCAAGCTGATATAGAGAAGCTTGAAAATGACAAGAATCGATAGGGTGCTCAAAAGGCTCAGCGATCTTTACGAGTTCAATCGAAAGATCAAGGCCTACCAATTGAAGAAGAAGGAAAGGGCCAACAAGTCGCTCAAGCCGACCAGCAATCCTCGGCGGTTACAGGAAAGCTAGGTGACCGAGGGGCTTAGCTTTTCCGTTCGGCCCGCGTGAAAACAGGCTATCGACTTGATCATGGATAGGATGGTCTATTGATAAAGAGGAATACTGTTTGGGAAACATATTGAAAAGAGATGATGATTTCACTCCATGCCCCGTTGCTGCCGGTGATGAGCTGTTTCCGAATGGCATTTTCGTTTTTAATATTACAAAAATAATTGAGTATATTCAAAAGAATCCTGATAGCATTACTCTTGAGGAAGTAGATGTTAGCGATTTCTTCAAAGGTTTTTCATCCATCAACGAGTTTTATGTGGATTCAGTTGAGATTTCTAAGCCGGTAATATTGGCAGAAATAACTCCTGGACGATATAACCTTATTGATGGCAACCACAGAATGGAAAAAGCGCGTAGGATGGGAATAAATAACATTCGAGCGTACAAACTTAATGTTGAACAGCACATGAGATTCTTGACGAGCAAAAAAGCTTATGGTGCCTACATTGAATATTGGAATAGCAAACTATTTGATAAGAACTTCCTTTTTGAAGGTAAGAGTAGAAGGAAAAAGAAAGACATGGTCAAGGAGAAAAATAATCAAAAGGCAAGGGAATAATGGGACTCTTCTGAAGGAAATGGAGCGGGCAAGGCCTCAATTTGCATCGAAGATTAAGAGATGGGATCGGAGAAGGGATCGTCCGGGTCCGCCCCGGGCAACGTCCACCCGTCCTTAGCCTGCCTGCCGCCCCAGCGGGCCTTCGCACGTTCTATGAATGAGGGCTGGGTGCTCGGTCCTGAACCCCGGACGATCTCCTCGAAACCGGGCATGAATGCTGTCTTTCGGTGGTGTTGGGCGCTCACTTTCGCTACGGTCCGTTCCCATTCGGTGGTCAGTCCCGCCTTCTCGAAGCACCGCCTTGCGTTCTTGAAGTCTGCGAGCGCGGCGTCATAGTACTTGCTCTTCTTCCCGTTTAGGATTCGCATCCCCTGGGCACGCCAGAGCCTTGCCGCGACGTCCGGGTGCGACTTCTCGAGCTTCTTCGCGGCCGGTTCGGTGGTGTAGTGGCTAAGGTCCTCCAGGGCGTCGTCGCTGGCCTCGCGCAGCCGTTCGACGAGGCGTTCGGGCTCCTTGGTCCCCAAAAGAAGCTCGATGGCAGAACTCAGATCCCCGTCCCTCACGGCTTCCATGGCCTTTTCGTGCCAGAAGTCCCTGTCGGGCTTGGGCACGAACTTCATCAGCTCCTCGTAGGAAAACAGGCTCGGGTGCTTCCGGTACTGCGCCCAGGCAGCCTCGATCGCCTCCTCGCCGCGGCCCAGCTTTTTGAGCAGTACCCGCTTGAGTTTCGCGAGTTGGTAGCCAGCCATGGACTCATAGGGCGCCTTGTCGTTGAGCTCGACCCCCCGATCTACCCAGGCCAGGGCCTCTGGCAACTTCCGGCGGCTGGCAAGGAGCGTAGCGACGGCGTGGCAGTCTTCCGCCGTGACGGCTGTTTCCTCGGCGAGGGCGCGGCGAGGGCCGCGACGTCGAAGCGCGCCCGGACCAGCCGCTCGAAGGCCGCAAGGCCCGCCTTATGGAGGGCTTTGGAGACGTTTGCTTCGATTCGGTAGCAGAAGCCGTAGGGGTCCTCGTCCATCCAGGCGAGCAGGCGCGAGGCCGTCTCGTTTGGATCTACTCCCGCAGCCTGGCGCGCCTTGATCCAGCCGAGGAAGAGGGTTTCGACGAACTGCCCGAAGCTGCCGCCCGAATCGTCGATCTCCTCGGCCTTCTCGTAGCAGCCCGCGAGAAACGTCTCGTAGAGGAAAGCGGCGCGCGCCGGTTCGCCTTCAACGAGCCTGGCGATCTCAGCCTGAACCGCCTCGATCCCGTCGACAAAGGCGGAACACTCGGGGTAGGTAATAAAACGGTTGGGCTGGAGGGCCCTTTCGATCTGAAGCTCAACCGGATCGAGCTTGCGGTGGCGTTGCGTGCTCATGACGGGGCCTCCGGGAAAAATGGAATTTTACAGGTCTGGACTTTAATTGCCCCGAAGTTTGATAAGAATTTCTTTTTCGATAACATGAGTAAAGGAACGAAAAGGGTATGGTCAAGGGGAAGATTCTCTGCACCTTGGGGCAGGAAATCTTCAAATCCTGGTCAATCCTTTATTACTTGAAATTGAGAAAAAGGCCTGAGCATATCTCCAGATCAGCTCAGGATGTCTTTCCGGTATACCGGTTGGTGATCGGCAGGCGCCAATCCTTGCCAAAGGCCCGGGAGGTGATTTTGATGCCCGGCGGGCTTTGACGGCGCTTGTATTCGTTTCGATCCACCATCCGGATCACCTGCTGAACCATTTCCCGGTCGAATCCTCGATTAACGATTTCATCCAGCGAACAACTTTCCTCCACATAAGCCGACAGGATAGGATCTAATTTTTCATAAAGAGGCAGGGAATCCGAATCTTTTTGATCAGGACGCAGTTCCGCCGAAGGGGGCTTATCCAAAACCCTCTGGGGAATAATCTCCCGTTCCTGACGTTGATTCAGGTAAAGACTTAAATCGTAGACTAAAGTTTTGGGGACGTCCTTCAATACCGAAAAACCCCCGGCCGTGTCTCCGTAAAGAGTGGAATAACCAACACCTACTTCACTTTTATTGCCGGTAGTCAACACCAGCCATCCGAATTTGTTGGACAGACCCATAAGCAGGGTCCCCCGGATCCGGGGTTGGAGATTCTCCTCAGTCAGGTCTTCGGGCAGGTCTTTAAAATGGGGTTTGAGGATTTCCAGATAAGCTTGAAAGACCGGTTCGATGGGGATGTTCAGGAAGTGGATCCCCAGGTTGCGGGAGAGTTGTTCCGCATCTTCCAAGCTGTGGGAAGAGGAATAGCGGGTGGGCATGGCAATTCCATATACCCGGTCAGGACCCAGAGCATCGGCGGCAACAGCCGCCGTCAAAGAGCTGTCGATCCCCCCGGAAAGACCGACGACTACCGTACTGAAACCATTTTTACGACAATAGTCTCCCGTGCCCAATACCAAAGCCTGATAAACCTCAGCCTCCCGTGACAGGAGGGCCGCTTTATCAGGGGAAACGGGTTTTAATTTTTTAGTGGTCAGAAGGTCGGGGATCTCAACGACCTGCAGAGCGGGGTCGATTTTCTCGGCTTGTTTTCTAAGGCGGGGATCAAAGAGTCGCCAGCGGAAGGCCTCCTTTAGGTCGATATCGGTAACCAGGAAATCCTCTTCGAACTGTTTCCCGCGGGCGATGAGTTCCCCTTGAGGGTCGAATATCATGCTCTGGCCGTCAAAAATCAATTCATCCTGGCCACCGATCAGATTACAATAAGCCAAGTAGGAAAGATCATCCGCCGCCCTGGTGGCCAGCATGCGTTCCCGTTCCCGGCCCTTTCCCAGATAATAGGGGGAAGAGGAAATGTTGATCAGTAGCTGGGCCCCGCCGATTCCGGCCTGGAAATGGGGAGGTCCGGTTGGATACCAGATGTCTTCACAAATGCTGATCCCGAACAGCCCTTCCCGGAAACGAAAGACCGGGTTTTTTTGTCCCACTTGAAAATAGCGGTTTTCATCAAAGACGCCGTAATTGGGCAGAAAATGCTTGGTATAGACATCGATGAGCTTTCCATCTGAAAATACGGCCGCTCCGTTATAGAGGTCGCCCTCCACCCACAGTCCGCCGATTACAGCGATCAGGCCTTTGGTGGCTGAGCTCAGATCAAGTAAAGTTTGCTGGGCTGATTCCACAAAATCCGGTTTCAGCAGCAGATCTTCCGGCGGGTAACCAGTAATGGCCAGTTCCGGAAAGGCCACCAAATGGGCGCCGGACTTCCGGGCTTGGTCAATCCCTTTGATGATTTTTTGCCGGTTTCCGGATAAATCCCCTACCGTGGCATTGATTTGGGCCAAGGCGATTCTAAGAGCCATAACATTTAATCCCTTATTAAGTGTTTGTCTTTTCGGCCTTTATAGTAACCTTTCCGACTCCCTTCGTCAAAAATAAAATCAAAGCGGGACTTTTTAGCGATAGCTTTTTCCTTTCCGTCTTTTCAACAGAAAGGGGAAAGTATTCTTTCTTTGCGCCTTTGGCGACTCTACGGTGAAAGAAATTAAACTCCGCAAAATTCTATAATAGTATCAGCCAGGATTTTGGCCAGGGTTATGACCGATTCGAAATCCACATATTCCGTTGCGGCATGAAATCCCTCGCCGGCCGGACCGATTATCACCGATGGAATACCGGCCTCGGCCAGGATGGCCGAATCCATCCATCCGCCCACGCCGATAAATTGGGGGGCTTTTTTTAAAGTGCTGTTATAAGCCCTGGTCAAGGCGCCGACGATTTCATGGTCTCTGGCCACTTCAAGGGGGGGCCGGGAAAAAGAGACCTGGCATTGGGCCTTGAATTGTTCATCTTTTGAAGACAGGTCATCGATCAGTGCCTGCATCTCTGCTTCAATCGTTTTGACGGATTCCCCGGGAATGAATCTTCTCTCCAATTCGATCAGACAATAATCGGGGTAAGTACTCAGTTCAGTGCCTCCTTTGATCAGCGAGGCATGAATCGACGGCGATCCCAGCAGGGGATGCTTTTTTTGAATCAGGGCCTCCTTCCCCAATTCCTCTATCCGGGCTAAAAATTTTCCAGCCTTGACAATGGCGTCAATCCCCCTGTCCGGCCGGCTGCCGTGGGCGGCTTTGCCGAATACCTCGACCTTGATCCAGGCAAATCCTTTATGGGCGATACAGACCTTCAGGTTGGTCGGCTCGCAAAGGATAGCGGCATCGGCTGGATATTCCCTGACCAACACCTCCGTCCCCAGACTCAAGTATTCCTCATCGGCCACAAAGGCCAGAATGATATCCCCTTGGGGTCTCAGACCGGCTTCGATAATAGCTTTGACAGCGATCATAATAGCGGCCAGGCCGCCTTTCATGTCAAAACTGCCCCGGCCATAGACCTTGCCATCCCGGAATACCGGATTTAAAGGTTCGATATCCATCCTGGTTATGCCGACCGTGTCCGTGTGCCCGTTCAGCATCAGGGATTTGCCTTCACCGCTGCCTTTGAGCACACCGATCACATTGACCCGCTTCGGTTTGATTTCCTGATAACGGACCTCCAGACCTATCGCGGCCAGGTATCGCCCAATGTGTTGGGCAATCAGATATTCCCCGCTTCCCCTACCGGCCAGTTCAGGATTGATTGATTCGATCCGTATCAAATCCTGCAAAACCTTTAACAGCTCTCTTTCATCAATGGGGATTTTACTCAATTTTTATCCTCTTTTTGTTTATTCCTGACTCCTGACTCCTGAATTCTGGATTCTATATTTTTCTCATCTCCCAGACCGTTCCCTTCGGGTCAGGACAATGGAGCTTGAACACCTTTCTGTTTTCACTATTCCAGGAAGGAAAACCCAAAGCGACCCGCCAAACATATAAATCGAGTACATGAAGCAAAGCCTCACAAACATCCTTGGGTCTCTTATATGGGTTCTCATAGAAGAAGGTGTCACCGACATTGTGTTTACACTCTTCATGCTTTTCCACCATTTTAATCTCTATCTTCCCCAAGCGTTGCCATAGACTACTGTAATCATTATAGTTTTTTATCTTGGAAAGGTCAACGTTGAGATCAAGAAAATCTTCCTTTTCCATTTCTTCCTCCTCATAAGCTAATAATGTTTAAACTGTCGTCCTTATAATTTCTTAAACAAAGACGTTTAGCTTTGGGTGAAAAGCCATTCCTGGAATAATAAATAAAGGCCCTTTTATTGAAAGGTGTTACTTTCACTTGGAGTCCCTTTAAATTCTCGATGTTAGCATCAGCAACAGGCTTAGGAAAATTTGTTCCTATTCCCTTTCTCGCTATGAAGGTTTGACATAGAACTCATCAGTAAAGGCGATGTTTTCGCTATATTCGAAAATTCTTCGTGCCGTGTGCCAGCGATTGGTTGCCGATGGTGCCGGCTCTGCCAATACCTAAAAGACTCATACCGAGATGGATTTGCCAAATGAACTCTGAATAAATGTCCCCATGTCAGCGGATCTCTGCCGATTTTTTCTGTTTTTCCAAAATTCGCCGCATTTCTTTCGGAGAGATACCGCCTTCTCCTTTTTGTCTTAATCGTGACCTTTCAATCAACTGGATAAATTTTGGATTATTACTTAGAGATGCGGTTTCAATATCTGTGTTTACAATACTGATTAAGCTTTGATAGAGGGCATATAAAACCGGAAAACCGGGGGCTATTTTTTGCCGAGGGTCGGTCAGCAACCGGGTCAGTTGGCCGGGGGTGAAAAAGCCTCCGGTAGTGGCTTCTTCCAGGTTGAGGTGAATGGGGGCATCGGTTCGGGCTGTAAAGAGGGTGACGAATTCCCAACCGGTTTCCAGGCAGGCAGGATATTCCAGCACCTCCATCAGAGGCACGGTTATCCCCAACTCTTCCCTTAACTCCCTTTGGGCCGCCTCCAGAGGTGATTCCCCGGGATCGGTGTGCCCGGCCGCCGAGGTATCCCAGTGTTCCGGGTACTGGTCTTTGGAAGGAGATCGTTTCTGGAGATACAGGTCTCCTTGGGTATTAAAAATAAAAATGTGAACGGACCGGTGACGTAAACTTTTTTCATGGATTTCCTTTCGACTCGAAATCCCAATCACCTGGTTGTCTTCGTCTACTACTTCCAGGAATTCTTCTTTGGGGTTTTCTTTCATATCCGGCCGACGGCTTTCCTATTGCCTTTCCCAGAAATTTATTTCATACTCTTTGTATCGGTTGGGCGGCTTATTTGCAAGATATTATTGCTGATGTTGAATACTCAAATCCTTTTACCGTTATAAGGCAACGATTTAATGATTTCGGAAAATTCTCTTGAACTGCTGGAATATCCCAGGCTCCTGAGCATCATAGCCGAACAGGCCCATTGCCCGGCTACCCAGGAGGCGGTTTTGGCCATACGCCCTTATGGAAACCTGTCCGATATTTTACAACGTCAGCGCCTGGTGGAAGAAATAAGAAAACTTACGGCAGAAGGGGCTCCCCTGCCGCTTTTTTCTTTTTCCGATCTTAAACCATTTCTGGAAAAGGTCCGACCCCTGGGGGCGGTCCTGGACCCGCTGGAACTATCCGCTTTCATGCCCCTGTTGCAGTTGTCCTCGGCGGTATCCGGTCAAATCAGGGAGATCGAAGACCTTCCCTATTTAAAGATATTGACCCGGAATTTAAGGGGTTTTCCTGAATTGATGAACTTTCTGGAAAGGGCTTTGGATCAGGAAGGCAATGTCCTGGATCAGGCCTCTCCCTTACTGGCTGAGTTGAGAAGGGAAATCCGGCAGCTGGAGGCCCAGATTCGCAGGAAATTGGAAGAGATCGTTCGAGAACCCCGGGTAAGCCAATTTTTACAGGACGATTTTATCACCCAAAGGTCCGGCAGGTGGGTCATCCCGGTCCGTATGGATTCCAAAACCCAGATCCCGGGAGTCGTCCATGATGTCTCCAGAACCGGCGAGACGGCTTTTGTCGAGCCCCTGAATATCATCAACCTGGCCAACCAATTGGAAAATCTGATGGCCGAGGAAAAGGCCGAGGTGATCCGCATTCTTCGGGAACTTTCCACCATGGTCCGTCAAAGGGCCGATGACCTGGAAAACGAGCAGGCCATCCTGGTTCAACTGGATCTCCTGTCCTGTCTGACTCACCTGGCCGACCGAATGCGGATGGAGACGCCGGAGATTCATGAGGGAAACGGAATACGTCTGATCGAGGCCCGTCATCCGTTGCTGGCCCTTTCTTTTGAGAAAAAAGGGCCCCGGAAGGAGGTCGTTCCCCTGACTCTTGAATTGGGGACCGAATCTTCGGTGATGGTTATTACCGGAGTCAATGCCGGTGGAAAAACCATTTCACTTAAAACCACCGGGCTGGTCCTGCTTATGGCCCTATCCGGTATGCCGGTTCCGGCTGATTCGTCTTCGAAGTTTCCCCTGCTGGACGACCTTCTGGCGGATATCGGGGATGAACAATCCATTGAAAACCGCCTTTCCACTTTTTCGGCTCATATCCAGAGGATAACCGGCATCATCCATCAGGCCAATGAAAAAACCCTGATCTTAATGGATGAACTGGGGACCAGCACGGACCCGGTGGAAGGGGCGGCTATTGCCTGTGCCGTATTAAAAGAGCTGCAGGACAAAGGGGCCTTAGTGATGGCCACTACCCATTTGACCGAAATCAAGGGGTTTGTCCATCGCAGCGAAGGAATGGTCAATGCCTCCATGGAATTTGATCAAAAGACACTGACTCCCTTGTATCGACTGCGTATGGGTGAACCGGGACAATCTCATGCCCTTGAAATCGCCAGGCAGTACGGGCTTCCCGAAACAATTCTGGAAACGGCCCATAAGCTGTTGAGCGGCCGGAAAGAAGGGTTTGAACAATTAGTGGCCGATTTGAACCTGAAAAGAAGGGAATACGAAACAGGTCTGGAAGAGTTAAAAAGGCTCCAGGATCATCTGGCCGAGGAAAACCGGAAAATCGAAGGGATACTTACTGAAACAGAAAGGAAGCAGAAAGAGATCCTGGCCAGGGCCTATCAGGAGGCGGTAGAGATTGCCGCCCAGACCAAACGGCAGATGAATCTTTTCCTGGAAGATCTTAAAAAAGCGGACAAAACCAACCGGCGGTTGGCTCTTCAAAAATTAAGGGAAGAAGAGGAGACCTTAACCCGGAAGCTGCGTGAAGCCAGGGGCCTAAAAGAAGGCGGCCCGGCCATAGAGTCTCTCCGCGAAGGAGATCGAGTCTTTATCCGTTCTCTTGATAGTGACGCCGAAGTGATGGCTGTTTTGTTAAGGCAAAACCGGATTAAAGTAAGGGCGGAGGGTCGGGAAATCGAGGTACCGATATCGGATGTCGGATACCAGGAAGGGAAATCAGGCCCCCGGATACAGTCTTCCTCATCCACCCGCGATTTCCATTCCTTGGCCCCTTCCCGAATAAACCTGATCGGTCAGAGGGTGGATGATGCCCTGTCTCTGATCGAACCTTTTTTGAATCATGCCTCTTTAGACGGTTTGCCGGAAGTCACTATCGTCCATGGAATCGGAACCGGGATTTTGGCCAGGGCGGTGCGTGATTTTTTAAAAGGCCATCCACTGGTGAAAGGATTCCGAAAGGGGGATCGCTTCGAAGGGGGGGAAGGGGTCACCCTGGCCAGATTGGAGTAAGGAGTGTCAAATATTGAAAAAGTTGTAATTTAAGTCGAAAGGTGTGATAAAATAACTTCGTTTTGCTTTCATGAGGATTTTGGAAAAGAGGTAATCGCCGGGGGTCTGATTTAACCCAAGGCAGGAAAAAACAAGGAAGATCTGAAAGGAGGAAAAATGGCAGGTATTGTATCATTCGGCGCATACATTCCTTATTACAGGTTGCCTCGAAGTGTCATCGGGCAGATGTGGGGTCAGCCCGGGGGACGCGGCGAAAAGGCAGTTGCGGGATCCGATGAAGACCCGGTGACCATGTCGGTCGCCGCCGGATTGGACTGTCTGAAAGGCATTGAAACGAAAACCATCAACGCCCTGTTTATGGCGACAACCTGTTCTCCTTATCGAGAGCGGCAAGGTGCGAATATAGTCGCTAACGCCCTGGATATTCCGAGGGCCTCCCGTAACGCGGACTTTGGAAACTGCCTCCGGGCCGGGACAACCGCTATGCTCTGCGCTTTGGATGCCGTTAAAGCAGGGTCTTTAAATCGGGTTCTGGTCACCGCCGCGGATATGCGATTGGGCGGTGCGGCCGGCGGGGATGAACTGGAATTCGGCGACGGGAGCGCCGCCCTGCTTTTCGGCAATGACCAGGTGGCGGTTGAAGTGGAAGGTTCCCAAACTTTCTCCGATGATTTATGCGATTTCTGGCGGGACAGCGATGATAAATTCATCCGTCATTGGGAGGATCGATTCGGACGTGAACAGGGTTACCTGAAAATCCCGGCTGAAGCCGTTGAAGCCCTATTGAAAAAAAACAACGTAGCCAAAGGAGACATCGCCAAGGTTTGCCTCTATGGAGCCAATGCTCGGGTTCAGGCCACCCTGGGCAAAAAAATGGGCTTTAAACCTGAACAGCTTCAGGATCCCCTGCTGGGCCTGGTAGGGGATACCGGTGCGGCGCTTCCCTTGATGATTCTGGTGGCCGCCCTGGAGGAGGCCAAGCCCGGGGACCGGATACTTCTGGTGAGCTATGGTAACGGGAGTGACGCGATTCTGCTCCGGGTGACCGAAGAGATTAAAAATATCAAGAACCGTCGAGGCATCAAACAACACCTGAATATCAAAAAAACCCTTAACAGCTACGGCCGATACCTGAGGTGGCGGGAAATGGTCTCCCTGGCGCCCGCAGCCAGACCCCCGGCCGGTGCGGCCTCCATGTCGGCCCAATGGAGGGAACACGAAACGGCTATACCGCTCTATGGGGTCAGGTGCAGACAGTGCGGGACCCCCCAATTGTATCTCAGTCAGAGTTCCACACGGGCCCATATCTGCCTCCAGTGTCAGGCCAGGGATGATTTTGACCCCTATCGATTTGCCGACAAGCCGGGAACGGTCAGAAGTTTCAGCCACGACTTTTTGGCTGGCGGGATCGATCCTCCGGCAACGGCTGCGGTTGTTGACTTTGATGGAGGGGGACGAGGTCAATTTCTTATGGTCGATCGGGAACCGGATGAATGCCAGGTGGGTATGCGCGTCGAGATGACCTTCAGACAGCTGCGACATACCATGGGGGCTCACACCTATTTTTGGAAATGTAAACCAGTAAGGGATTAAGCTGCAAAAAAAGGAGGTCTAAAATGCCAGGAAGTATTAGAAACAGGGTAGCCATTCTGGGAATGGGATGTACCAGGTTCGGCGAACGTTGGGACGCCAGTGAGACAGACCTGATCGTTGATGCCGCCTATCAGGCCTTTAAGGATGCCGGGATAGGGCCTGATGAGGTTCAGGCCGCTTGGGTCGGGACGTCCACCGGCAGAACGGGAATGACCATCTCCGAACCATTGAGGCTTCAATATATTCCGGTGACACGGGTTGAAAACGCCTGCGCCACCGCCTCGGACGCTTTTCGGAATGCCTGCTATTCGGTGGCCGCCGGAATTTACGATATGGTCTTAGCCATCGGCATCGATAAGTTCAAGGACAGCGGAATCAGCGGCTTGGGGGATGGAGGAACGCCCGGCCCCAGCCATTCCATGCTCGCCGAATCCACACCGCCGAGATCTTTTGCCATGCTGGCCACCACCTATTTCGCCAAGTATGGCCTGAGCTACGAAGAGGGGAAACACATGATCGGGAGGGTCTCCTGGAAGAGTCATCAGAACGGCATGCGCAATAAAAATGCCCACTTCCAGGGAAATGTGACTATGGAGCAGATTCTCAACGCCCCCATGGTTTCCTGGCCCCTGGGCCTGTTTGACTGCTGCGGAGTCAGTGACGGCTGTGCCGCGGCCATTATAACGACGCCGGAAATCGCCAAAGCCAGGAAGAAAGATCCGGTATTCGTCAAGGCCCTGCAGATCGCCATGGCCCCCAGGGACGGGAATTTTACTCAAAATTTCGACTTTCTCCACGTCGAAGCGACCGTCAGGGCGGGAGAACGGGCCTATGAAGAGGCCGGGATCAAAAATCCGCGGGAGGAGATCAGTATGGCCGAGGTCCACGACTGTTTTTCCATCACCGAGGCCGTGACCATGGAAGATCTGAGATTCAGCCCCCGCGGGAAGGTCCGGGATGATATTGAAAACGGTTTTTTCGACCTGGACGGCAAACTCCCGGTCCAGCTTGACGGCGGACTGAAATGCTTCGGCCATCCCATCGGGGCCAGCGGCCTGCGAATGCTCTATGAGATGTATCTGCAGCTTCAGGGCCGGGCCGATGAACTGTTGAATCCAGGGTTCCCTTCCAGGCAACTGCCCAATCCTAAACTGGGTTTGACCCACAATCTGGGCGGGGCCCCTGATGGCTGTGCGATTTTTGTCGGAATTGTCGGTTTGGAGGGGGCCTAAAGTAGTTCGGAGTTCGGAGACCTAATAATTGACAGGATTAACAGGATTTACAGGAATCTTGCTCAGGTTCCTGAAGACCCTGAGCAACCTCAATCCGCTTTCAGCGGGAACTAATGCTTTTGCCCGCAGGACGATTTGGTTTGTGCCTTTCTTCCGGAAAGGCGCAAAAATCCAGGTAATCCAGTAGATCCTGTCTGATAAAAGAATTGGATTTTCAAAAAGCTAAATCGAAGCAAAAATTGAAATCTGCCTGATGCCTACGGCCCGGGGGTCGCGCATCAGGCAGGCCCTAATGAAAATCCTGCCGGCAAAAAGTGGAAGGGGAACCATGGCCAAGCCATTTGTTCATGCCCTCAATGAAGAGTATAGAAGCATCTCGGGCTGGTACCAACTTTATAAGGAAGACATCGTCGAGCAGGATGGGAAACGGATTCTCTTCCTCCTGGGGGAAGGAGCGGCGGACTCCGCCTGCTGCGGCAGTGGCGGGTGCCGTTATGCCCTGGTCCCCGGAGAGGTCATTGACTGGAAAAGCTCCAAAGATGAGGAAGGAAGACCCATATCCCAGGTTGAGCCGATCAAGGATCCGGTGATCCGGGAAGTGGTGCGGCGGCACATCATAAAAACCGAAGGGATATCGCAGGTACAATTCTGGTAGCAAAAAGTAAACAATTGGGCGCTGTCCCTATTATCAAAAAACACCGGTCTCAGATAACAAATATTGTACTGTCGTTTATAAACAGTCAGACAAAGAAGGATTTATGATCACCGCCTATTTTTCGAGAAGACCTTCGTTCAGGAGGAGTCTGATATGGAAAAAATAAAATTTCCGCAGGGCAAGAGTGTGAATACGTTCTATGATAAAGAAGCGGATGTCCTTTACGTTTCTTTTGGAGAACCCCGGGCGAGTGAGACACTCGACTCAGGAGAGGAATTGCTGATCCGTTTTGACCCCGAAACCGGAGAGATCACCGGTTTTACCATTTTGAACTTTTCGGAGTTCGGCCAGGAGATCGAGGAATTAATCGCGTCGCGGGCTGCAGCGTAGACGAATAATTCTCCCTTTGATCAGTATCAGATCGTGTATCATCTCAACTTGCCAAAATTCCAATAGGAGATTTTAAACATACAGCAAAACTCCGACCGTACCTGGCCCGTCGGATCATCGCCGTGAGCATCTGTATTCAAATGAAATCATGACTGAGTGTTTTGTAAAATGAGGAAAATAAAAATTTCAAAAGAGCCCATCGAGCTCTATAAAATCTTGAAGTTAGAAAGCCTGGTCGATAGTGGCGGTGAAGCGAAACATGTGATTTCTGAAGGGCGGGTTATCGTCAATGGAAAGGTCGAAACCAGAAAGAGAAAGAAGATCTTTTCCGGTGATGTTGTAGAATTTGGAGAAAATAAAATTCGGGTACAAGTCAACTAAATCGTCATGCCACGCTTTAGGTGGTGTGACACCACGAGACGGTCGGGCCGCTCGATCCGCTCGGCTCTGCCGAGCTTTGAAAAGGCATCCCCTCCGACTCCTTTTAGGAGTCTCCCCAAAAGATCAGCAAAGCTGATAGGCCGGATGCCGAATGTCGAGCTTTTGAAGAGGCTCCCTATCGACTTTCTTTCGACTCCCAGAGGGAGTCTCTATTAAAGATCGGCGAAGCCGATCGACCGAAAGTCTCCCCCTGAGATCGGCTAAAGCCGATCGAACGGGAACCGATCGGCCGACCGGGCAATGGAAAAATCAGCCCACGATCCAGACCGCTTTATTCCCGGCCTGTTGGACAATCTTGTTGGAGACACTGCCCAGAAAAAATTCTTTGGCTTTTGAAATTCCCCTGCGGCCGACGACGATGGTTCCATAATGTCCCTCGTCGGCCTCCGAAAGGATGGCTTTGCCGATATCAGAACATTTCAGGCAGATTTTTCTTTGAATCCTGCCCGGAGAGATGCCGGCTTCCCTAAGAATTTCTTCACACTGGTCCAAATAGGGGGTTATGGCTTTCTCATATTTCTTTTCTGAATAGGAGAGAGATGAAAGATCGGGCACAATCATGAGCCCGGAAAGGTTGATCAAGCCCGGCCAGACATGCAGCAGGAGTATTTGCATCTCCTCTTGACGGCAAGCTCCCAAGATAAATGAAAGATGGTCAACCGACCGAAGGGAATTTTCAGAACCGTCTACGGCTACCAATATCCTTGAGGGCTTAACTTTTCCACCGACGATCCAGATCGGAATATCCTTGGCTCCCTGGATGACTTGATTGGAAACACTGCCCAGATACATTTCTTCTATTTTCCCCAACCCCCGGCGTCCAATAATGACGGCATCGACCATTTCTTTTTTGGCTTCAAATAATATTTCACGGGCCAAACCCCCCCGTTGCTCCCGGGAGAGAATTTTGATTTGTGATTCGGACCATCCCTTTTTCAATAAATCTTTTTTCGTTTTAATCAGGATTTCTTCGATTGCTTTTTGATGCCTTTCCTTTAGCTGACGAAGATACTTTTGGCTCACCGGATCCAGGGGGCTCGAATCCTGATAAACAGGAGGCGTCGGCGGCAGGGCATGGAACAAGACCAGAATGATCTCCGGACACATCTGGAAAAGTTGTTGGACATAGTCCAGGGCCATTAATGAGTTTTTAGAGCCGTCTATGGCCAGGAGTAATTTTTTTTCCATGTCCAGTCTCCTTCACTTTGGATTTAATTTTCCGGCCGTTTCACCGAAGGAAACAAGCTCGGATCGGTGTGGGGGATGAAGCGGGCGGCGCTGAAGCGGTTCATAAAGTCCTGGTTGACATTCATTTCCAGGTAAGTGATTTTTTCGGCGATTTTTTTCACTTCTTCTAGGGCCTGATAATCCAACAAAACTTCAGCCGCCCCTTTGAGCGAGGTGTTTCCCAAGGGGAGGTAACGTTCCAAAGGCAGGTCCGGAAGCAAGCCCAGAATAATGGCCCTTCGGGGATCGATGTGGTTCCCAAAGGCGCCGGCCACAAAAAATTTCTCAATATCGTTTAACGCATAACCAACCGACTGGACCAGGGTGGTCAGGATGGTGTACATAGCCGCCTTGGACCGCAGTAGAATGTCCAGATCCACCTGGGTGAGGAATATGGGGAGATGGGTTGCGGTTTCCTCAGACGGGACCAATAAATAAGCCGGTTGGCCGTCAAGTTTTATCCAGCGATCCGTGGGTGTTTTTAAATCAAATTTTCCCCGAATATCCAGCAGGCCGGCCATAAACAATTCAGCGGTCAGATCGATCAGACCGGAGCCGCAAATCCCTTTGGGGGGGCCCTGGCCGATCAAGGAATAGCTTAGTGCTTTGGTCTCGGGATCGATCCGGACTTTCTCGATGGCCCCATCATCAGCGACCATGCCCATCTGGGCCACCCCCCCCTCCAAGGCCGGGCCGGCGGCTCCGGCACAGCCGATCAGCCATTCGGAATTGCCAAAGACTACTTCGGCATTGGTTCCCACATCGACCAGCAGGGAAAGGGCCTCCTGCCGGTGGAGTCTCGAATGGAGAATCCCGGCCAGGACATCCCCGCCGAGATAACTCCCCACATTGGGAAAGCAATAGATCACGGCCCGGGGATGGAGTCTCAGATTCAGGTCATGAGCCGTCAGAGGTTCAATCGTATTTAGAATAGGTATATAAGGCTCCCGGCAAAGGGAGGCTGGATTGAGTCCGAGAAAAAGATGGGTCATGGTGGTATTGCCGGCCAGGGTCAAGGCAAAAACCTCCTGAGAAGAGAGATTATATTCCCGGACGAGTTTTAAAAGAACGTCATTTATTTCGGATATCACACAGGCCTGTAATTCCTGCAACCGCTCAGGTCGGTCGGCATAATGAATCCGGGTCAGGATATCGGCCCCGAAACGGGTCTGGGGGTTTTCAGCGGAGATTTCGGCCAACAATTTTCCTTGGGCCAGGTCCCAGAGTTGATAGGCCATTCGGGTGGTTCCCAGGTCCACGGCCAGGCCGAAATTTCTCCGGGTAGTATCGCCCGCTTCCAGTTCGATAAGGGCAGGCAGAGGCGGAGTCAAGGCCACGGTGGCCGTTACCCGATACTCGGCCGCCCGGAGTGCTGCAACCCAATCAGGAATAAGAATAAAAGGCAAAGCCAGAGACTCAAGCCCCAATTCAATTTTGACCTGTTTCTTAAGGCGATCGATCTCCGCCGTATTATCCTTGAGGCTGGGAGGGGACAGTTTGAGAAATAGTTTTTTGACCAGAGGAAATTTTGTTTTCATTCTAGCGGAACAAGTTATTTTTAAAAATAGTATAAACCATTTATTTTTGCCGCAGACAAGGCAGACAAAAGCAAGGATTAGGATATAATCTGATTGACGACCTGTCAATCCGATCCCTGCCGGCCCTTACGGGCGAGCAGGTTTTTCCAGGCGAATGTCCGTCTGGAAAAAAAGTCTGTAGTCGTCGGTCTGGGTCTGTGGCAAAAGACATTTTTTAAAGTAGTGAGAATGTCTTCATTCAGCGGACAATGTTTTGACGGTTTCCTGGATCTTTTCCCAGGCCTGAATCACATGGCGATCTTCCGTATTGGTTTGGCCCACGCAGAAACGAAGGGTGTAACGGCCATTTAGGACGGTATGGGTTAAATAAAGGGCTCCACTCTGATTCAGTTTTTCCACTAATTGTTGGTTCTGTTCATCACTTCCCTTATATCGAAAACAAACCAGATTTAAAGGAGCCGGCGCAGCCAATTCAAAACGGTCATCTTCTTGAACCCAGCGGGCAAAGGATTGGGCCAGCTTGATGTGCTGTCTTACATGATACTGCAGGCCCTCGATTCCATAATAGCGAAGTACAAACCATAATTTTAAGGCACGAAAACGCCTTCCTAATTGGATATGCCAATCCCGATAATCAAAAACAGCCCCCGATTCGGAGGCCTTATTGCGTAAATATTCAGGGAGGATACTGAAGGTTTGGATCAGGGTCTCCCGATCGGCTACAAAGAAACAGTCGCAATCGAAATTGGTAAACATCCATTTGTGGGGGTTGAAACAAAAGCTGTCGGCAGATTCCAATCCTTTAAGGATATATCGATATTCAGGGCAAAGGGCGGCCGTTCCGGACATGGCCCCATCCACATGAAACCAGAGCCCCTCCTGCCGGCAGATCCGGCCGATCTCGGGCAAAGGATCCAGGGCATTGGAAGAGGTCGTTCCCACGGTCGCGGAAACAAAACAGGGGATCAATCCGGCCTGACGGTCCTGCCCGATTTGTAGAGACAGGGCCGCGGGTTGCATGGCAAACCGGTCATCTACTGCGATGAGACGAAGATTTTTCAGCCCCAACCCGGCTATCTTGACCGCCTTCTCAATGGAAGAATGGGCCTGGGTCGAAGTGTAGGCCACCAGCCGGCCGTCGCAGCCCTTCTGATTGGTTTGAAAACCGGTGGCCTTTTCACGGGCAGCCAGCAAGGCGCTCAGGGAGGCACTGGAAGCCGTGTCCTGGATCACCCCACCCCCCTTCCCGGAGGATTTGAATTTCTCCGGCAGATCCAGCATGTCGGCCAGCCAGTCCAAGACCTGGGTTTCCAGCTCAGTACAGGCCGGACTGGTTGCCCACAACATACCCTGGACCCCCAGTCCGGCTGAAAGCAGCTCCCCTAATATAGAAGGTCCGGAGGCATTGGCCGGAAAAAAGGCAAAGAAGTTCGGCGACTGCCAGTGAGTAATCCCCGGCAGAATCAGTCGTCCCACATCCTGCAGGATGGCCTCAAAGCTTTCACCCTGCAGGGGCGGATCCTTGGGGAGAGAAGCCCTGATCTGGCCGGGATAAGCCTGGGAGAGAACCGGAAACGTCTCAATTTTTTCATAATACTCAGCGATCCAATCCACAACCTCCCGTCCATGACGGCGGAATTCCTCGGGAGTCATGTGGAATCCAATTTTTTTATCCATAAAGAAAGATCCTTTAAATTTAATACTTGATCCAGTAATGTCCGGTTAAGTTTTTGCAAATAGGGCCTGTGGGAAAACTTGATGGTCCTCTGAAGAAAGAGATTGAGAAGTTTCCTCCATGGCCAAGGTTTCATTTTTGATTTTGATTCGTAATTCTCGAACCCTATGGATAC
>JACQYK010000286.1 GCA_016208255.1 Deltaproteobacteria bacterium
GCCGCTACATGGTGAACGGGCAATTCCCATGACTGACTCCTTTCAGTCAGCAAGATGTACCAGGCTTATCCTGGCGCTCCAGACTCACACTGACAAAGGCTGGACTGAAGATCGTTTCCCCGTCCCAACAAAAACAGGCCGGACAAACCAGCTCTCGCCAAGCCTGCCCCGGACTCGATCCGGGGGCGAACCTGGTTTTAATGCCCGAAGGGCCTGACAGTAGGAGGAAGACAAGTCGTCTTCCTCCTGTCCTGCCTTTGTCCGTGGCAAATAAAGGATATTCCCTTTTTTCAAAAAGCTAAACTGATTCAAAAAATTAACCTTAAAGATACCTGAGGAGGGATTGGCCATGGTCAGACCTGTTGAGTTCAGGCTGAACCGCAAACGGGTTCGGCTGGAAACCGATGACGAACGGATTCTTTTATGGGTGCTGCGATCCGACTTGGCCCTGACCGGTACGAAATACGGGTGCGGGGAGGCCCATTGCGGCGCCTGCACGGTCGTGGTCGACGGCAAGGCCGTCAGGTCCTGTCAGACCACGCTTCAAGAGATAGCCGGGAAAAATGTCCTCACCATCGAAGGGTTGGAGAGAAACGGCCGGCTTCACCCGCTGCAAAAGGCCTTCCTGGAACACGAGGCCTATCAATGCGGGTTCTGCACACCGGGCATGATCATGAATGCCTATGCCCTGCTGATGAAGCGACCGTCCCCCTCCAAGACGGATATCCTTAAGGGTATGGATGATAACCTTTGCCGCTGCGGGTCGCACTTAAGGATTGTTAAAGCGATTCAGGCCGCCGCCAAAGAGATGAAAGGAGGCCGGAGATGAACCGGAAGAGATCGGAAGAAAAGGAGATGGTCCTGGATGATCCTGGTTTTTCTCTGAGCCGCCGCCGGTTCCTGCAGGGACTGGGGGGAGGACTCTTCGTGCTCTTCTCTTATAATGTCCTCCCCGCCCAGGAGAGACGTCCCCCGGGCGCCCAGGCGCTGCCTTCTGATTTCAATGCCTTCCTCCGGATCGCCCCTGAGGGGAAGGTGACCGGCTATACCGGCAAAATCGAAATGGGCCAGGGGGTTGTGACCTCGCTGGCACAGATCCTGGCCGAGGAACTTGATGTGCCTTTGAATTCAGTTGATATGATTATGGGAGATACGGACCTTTGTCCCTGGGACATGGGGACCTTTGGTTCCCGGAGCATCCGTTTCTTCGGCCCGCCTTTGAGAGAGGCGGCGGCTGAAGCCCGCGCCCTATTGATTCAATTGGCCTCAGAGCACCTGGGCCTTGGCCCGGAGCGGCTTATAGTCCGAAACGGCCTGGTTCAGGATCGCGACAATCCCCAAAAACAGGTCAGCTATGGCCGGCTGGCCCAGGGGAAGATAATCGAACGCCACCTGACTCCAAAGCCGGCTCCCAAGCCAATCTCCCAATACCGGATGGTCGGAAAATCAAGTTTGCGGAAAGACGGAGTGCTCAAAATAACGGGAAAGGCCCAATACGCCGGGGATGTTCATCCGCCCAATATGCTTTATGCTTCCATCCTCAGGCCTCCGGCCCACGGGGCAAAACTGAAAAGCCTTGATCCCTCCGGGATCGAAAAAGACCAGGAGGTCAAGCTGGTGCGGGACGGCGACCTGATCGCGGTTCTTCATCCCTATCCGGATGGTGCTGAAAAAGCCCTCTCCCGGATCAAGGCCGAATGGGATGTTCCCCAGATTGACCTGAACCCAAAAACGATCTATCCCCACCTTCTCCGTGTCGCACCCAGGGGGGTGGTAGTCACCGAGGGCGGAGACCTTGGAGAGGGGGAGAGATTGTCGCAAACGACTTACGAGGGAACGTACTATGATCACTACATGGCCCATGCACCGATGGAAACGCACACGGCCCTGGCCAAACCCGAAGGGGACCGGATGGTGGTCTGGGTCTCCACCCAGCGGCCTTTCGGGGCCAAGGATGAAGTCGCCCAAGCTCTCTCCCTGTCTCCGGAAAAGGTGCGAGTAATTACTCCCTTTGTCGGCGGGGGCTTCGGCGGTAAGACCTTCAACAAGCAGGCCGTGGAGGCGGCTCGACTGGCCAAACTCACAGGACAACCGGTACAGGTAGCCTGGTCACGCAAAGAAGAATTCTTTTATGATACCTTCAGACCGGCGGCTATCGCCAAGGTCGGGTCCGGAGCGGATAAGGAAGGACGAATCACCTGGTGGACTTTTGATGCCTATTTTTCCGGACCCAGAGGAGTTGAACAGCTCTATGCCACCCCTCATCACCGTGAACTGTTTCACGGCCATTACACAGGCATCCCCGGGGCTCATCCCTTCAGAACCGGGGCCTGGAGGGCCCCCGGCGCCAATTTCAATGTCTTTGCCAGGGAATGCCATATGGACACGATGGCCGCAAAACTGGGCTGGGACCCTGTGAAATTCCGTTTAAGGAATCTGAGCCAAAAACGCCGGCAGCGAGTACTCCTTACGGCGGCTGAAAAGTTCGGATGGGAAAAAAGAGTCAAAGGAAGAGGACGAGGATTCGGGGTGGCCTTCGCCGAAGATGCCGGGGCTTATGTAGCCGCCATTGGGGAAGTGGAAATCGACCGGTCCTCCGGTAGAGTTCAGGTAAAACGCATCGTCTATGTTCAGGATATGGGGGTTGTCATCAATCCTGCGGGGGCAACCACCCAGATGGAAGGAGGCCTGACCATGGGGCTGGGCCAGGCCTTGACCGAAGAGGTCCGCTTCAAAGGAGGACAGATCCTTGATATCAACTTCGACACCTATGAGATCCCGCGCTTTTCCTGGCTCCCGGAAATCGAGACCGTCCTGGTCGATAATCCGGAGGTGCCCCCTCAAGGGGGCGGTGAGCCTTCGATTGTGGTGGTGGCCGCCCTTATCGGGAATGCTATTTTCAATGCCACAGGGGCACGACTCTATGAACTCCCCATGAACCGGGAACGGGTGAAGGAGGCCTTGACCCGGGCAGGGATTAAGTAAGAATCTCAGTATCAATTTAGCTTTTTAATAATCCAGTTCTTTTATCCGACAGGATTTACTGGATTACCTGGCCTGCGGGCAGGCAGGGAAAGGCACAAACCTTATCATCCCGCGGACAAAGCTCCCCTTTCTGCTGAAAGCGGATAGGGGTTGCTCAGGGTCGTCCGGAGCCTGAGCAAGATACATGTAAATCCTGTTAATCCTGTCAAATAATTTATTTTCATAAGACTGAAGTGTTACGATTCTCATAATAAGCCCCCTCCCTTCCAGGCTTACCAACCCTGACATTTTGAAAGAAGAAAACCGTCAGGCAGTTTGGTCTTGGCCGCTGATTATCTTCTGATAAAATCAGCCAGGCTCCCTGCATACTTCTCAAGCTTTTTCTCATCAAGTTCGATGCCGATGCCGGGTCTTTCCAGGGGAATCAGGTATCCGTCTTTCCACTCAAAAGGCTCTTTGACAATCTCGTCAAAAAAATGCCGGGACTTGAAAATACTTTCCTGTATGAGAAAATTAGGGATATTGGCATCGATCTGCAGGGCGGCGGCCGTGATGATCGGTCCCCCCCAGACATGAGGGGCCATCAGCACGTAATGGGCCTCGGCCAAAGAAGCGATCTTCTTGCAGGCCGTGATCCCGCCGCAGCTCCCCAGGTCCGGCTGGGCCACCGCGCAGGCGCCGGATTCGAACAGTTTTTGGAAATCATGGATGGTGACCAGTCTTTCCCCGGTGGCGATAGGTATGGTCGTGCCGGCAGCCACCTTGGCCATCTCTTTGAAATTTTCAGGCGGGCAGGGCTCCTCCAACCAAAGGGGATCGTATTTTTCGATCCTTTTGGCCAGCCGCCTTGAGGTAGCCGGTGTAATCTGTCCATGGGTACCGATACAGATGTCGGCCATGTTGCCAACGGCTTCGCGAATCTTCCTCACCGCTTTCTCGGCGTGATCGTATTCGGCCAGAGGGATTTCCCAGGGGGCCACCGGTAACCGTCTGAAACCGGCCTGAGTCAAGGGATCAAATTTGACCCCGGTAAATCCCTCCCCCACCATCCCGGAAGCGATTTCGGCCAGTTTGTCAGGATTGCTGAACCAGGCCTGAGTGGCCTCCATCAGGGTCTTTTTTTCGAGATCAAAGAGATAAGTATAAGTCCTGACCTTATCCCTCATTTTGCCCCCCAGCAGATTATAGACCGGGGTGTTATAGATCTTTCCGCAAATATCCCACAAGGCGATATCAAAAGCGCTGATCAGACCCACGGTCAGATAATCCGGATGCTGGGCGGTCAGGTTGGAATAAAGCAGATGATAGAGCGTTTCCCGGTTGACCGGGTCCTGGTCCTTCAAATAGGTAGCGAAGATATTCTCCACTCCCCCCAGCCGGAAATTCCCTGATCGGTTTCCAGCTTAAGAAAAAACCATAACAACCCTCCCCAATTGGGTGGTTCTGTTTTGATCACATAGGGTTTTACCTTGGTCAGTTTCATTGCACTCCTTTCTCTGAAGATGAGGGTTATTGCTGAAAAATACTTTTTATGGTCTTGTGAATTTTGACAAACATGTAAAAAGTCGCCAAAAGCCATTTCGGTCATTCCCGTGAAAACGGGAATCCAGTGTCTTTAACTGGTTATGCCGTACCTGGATTCCCGCCTGCGCGGGAAAGACGACTTTTTACGAATGTGTCAATTTAAAAAACTCTGATTTTAATCGCTATTATCAAATAGGGGGAACAACAAAGCCCTTTCACGTCTTGGGATCCAGCAGCTCGTCCGCTTTTTTGATCCATTCCGAAATGGGGATCCCCTGGGGGCAGAGGTCTTCGCATTCCCGGCATTCCAGACATTGATCGGCCTTTTCGCCCTCCTGGACTCGAATGGTATAAAGAAACTGGGCCCTCTTAACATCACCATACCGGGCTGAATCATTGTACAAACCCAAAATGGCGGGGATATTGACGTTATTAGGACAGGGAAGGCAATATTTACAATTGGTACAGGGGATAGGGGATCGTTTTCTGTATTCTTCCTGGACCCGGTCCACCAGGGACAATTCTTCCCTGGTCAGGATATTGGTCCCCGAACGATCGGCCGACTCAACATTTTCTACCACCTGATCCATGGTGGACATACCGCTCAAGACCGTTGAGACTTCCGGTTGGTTCCAAACCCACTGGAGTGCCCATTCGGCCGGTGTTCTTTTATGGGGGGCCTCTTCCCAGATCTTAGCCACCGTTTCCAATGGTTTTTTGGCCAGGGCCCCTCCCCTGATGGGTTCCATAATGACCACGGCCATACCTTTTTCTGCGGCAAACTTGAGGCCCTTCGTTCCGGCCTGATAGTCCGTATCCATGTAGTTGTATTGGATTTGACAGAACTCCCATCCCTCATAGTCTTCGATGATCCCCTTAAAGACTTCGTATTCATCATGAAAAGAAAACCCCAGATGCAGAAATCTTCCGCTCTTTAAGGCCCCTTCGACCCAATTTACCACCCCAAGATCCCGGGCTTTCGGCCAGGTCCTCTTGTTGAGTCCATGGAGAAGATAAAAGTCAAGATGATCGGTCTGCAATCGTTTCAATTGCTCATTCAGAAAGCGGTCGAAGTCTTCGGCGGTTTGGGCAAACCGGACCGGTAGCTTGGTGGCCAGTTTGACTTTTTCCCGATACCCGTCTTGAAGAGCCCGTCCGACTACTCCTTCGCTATGCCCGCTGTGATAAGGCCAGGCGGTGTCCACATAATTGACCCCATAATCGATGGCATAGCGGATCATTCGGACCGCCTCGGGTTCATCTATTTTTCCCTGATCCCCATTGATCACCGGGAGTCTCATGGCCCCAAACCCAAGAGCCGAAACCTTAAAATCGAGATGGCCGAAAGGTCTATAC
>JACQYK010000291.1 GCA_016208255.1 Deltaproteobacteria bacterium
ATTTCCCTCAGGATCTCCTCCGGATTCCGCTCAAGAGAGGCCACCAGGGTTTCGTATCCTCCTTCGGCGATATAGTCATTAATATCCTCCGGATCTATGAGCCCGGATTTCTCGGTGACCACCTTCTTCTCATAACTGAATCTCGGAAAATCCTTGACCTGGGGAATGAGATCGTTTTCCTCAGTGGCCCCGAGCAGATGTTCGAAAAGAGGATCTCCGTCTCTCAGAAAACCCCTAACGATCATTCCCGCTTTTCCGGCCGTCACATTGTAGTAGAGAATGGGCGGAAATCCGGGGTTTTCAACGATCACTACGGGTTCTGCATAACAGTGTCCCAGACAACCGACCGTGTGAATAAGAGCGGATAGGCCCTGTTCAGCAAGCACTTCTTCAAAGGCCTTTTTCGTCTCTAAGGCCCCGGAAGCAATACCGCAGGTGGCCATTCCGATGTGGATTTTAGGCAGGGATGTTTCCCTGAAGATCTGCCGCTGTTTAACGGCTTCATCCTGGATGGTCCGGAAGCGGGCCTCATGATTTTTCTGAATCATCTTTTAGTTTTTCTCTTTCTTGCCGCTCTTTTTCTATCTGGAAACCAAGAATCAGTCCCTCCACTTTGCTCGGAGCCATGTGACCATAAACCTTCTCACCAACCAGGGCTACCGGGGCTAAGGCGCAACATCCCACACAGGCAACCCGGTCGATACTGAATTCTCGGTCCGGAGAGGTCTGGCCTTCCCGGATACCCAGTTTTCTTTCAAAGTTTTCCAGAATGATATCACCGCCCCTGACGTGGCAAGCTGTCCCTAAACAGACTTTGAGCGGGTGCTTTCCCGGAGGATGAAACCGGAATTGATTATAAAAAGTGGCCACTCCGTAAACTTCGCCATCAGATAGGTGTAGATATTTGGCCACCATTTGGATGGCCTCAGGCGGTAAATAAGCGAGACTTTCCTGAATCCGCTGAAGAATGGGAATCAAGTTTCTCCTCTCCTCCTGAAAAAGTTGAATGCAGGTGGATATTTTATGGCGTTCTTCGGCGCTGAGTTCTTGTAGCATTGAAAGCTCTTTGTCCGGAAAGGGTTCTTTTCTTATTTTATAGAATATAATCAGTTGGTTAAATAAGTGTTCCACGTGGAACATTAAAAACCTTTTCAAACCGGGTTTTTTGTGTAATAGTAGGCCATCATTTTCAGAAGGTGGTTTGGTTCAAAAAAAGGTTCGAGATCTCTCTTCGACCAGCATATTTTAATGCTTCGTAGTGTCACGCCCTGGCGGGGCATGAGGTTTAATGGGAAAAATCATCTGTGTGGTTAATCAAAAAGGAGGGGTGGGCAAAACGGCCACCGCTGTTAATCTGGCCGCCGCTTTAGCTATTTTAGAGAAAAAAATACTGCTCATAGATTTTGACCCTCAAGGAAATGCCACCAGCGGGGTTGGAGCTAATAAACAGGAATTCCAATATTCTATTTATCACTTAATAATTGACCAACTCGAACCCGCCAGTCTGATTCTGCCTACCGATATCCCTCTTTTAAAAATAATTCCTTCTAATATGGATCTGGTCGGGGCGGATATCGAGTTGGTGCCCATGACCAGGAGGGAATCGATCCTGAAACAAAAAATCGATCCCCTAATACCTGATTTCGATTATATTTTTATTGACTGTCCTCCTTCCTTAGGATTGTTAACCATCAATGCCCTGACTGCGGCCCAGGCCATCATTGTTCCTACCCAATGTGAATATTATGCCCTGGAAGGGTTGGGGAACCTGCTCAATACCATTCAGATCGTTCAGCAGGATTTAAATCCATCCCTCTATGTGGAAGGGATTTTGCTGACTATGTTCGATGCCCGCAACAACCTTTCATTCCAGGTCGAAAATGAAGTCCGAACCCATTTGAAGGATCTTGTTTTTAAGACGGTTATTCCGAGAAATGTAAGAATCAGCGAAAGCCCAAGTCACGGATTGCCTGTTATGCTATACGATCCGCAATCCAGAGGCGCCCAAAGCTATTTAGAATTGGCCAAAGAATTATTGGCGGGAGAAAAAGGAAATGGAAGAAAATAAGATGCTTTCTCTTAAAAAGAAAGGCTTGGGACGGGGGTTGGGGGCTTTAATACCGGCTGCGAAACCAAATATATCTGAAAACCGGCCCTTTTTGTTCATCGGGATTGAAGAGGTCAGGCCTAACCCCTTCCAACCTCGAAAAAAAGTTAAAGAGGCGGCCATAGAAGAGCTGGCAGAATCCATCAGAGAAAAAGGGATTATTCAGCCCTTGCTGGTTCGAAAAGTGGATGACGGATATGAATTGATCGCCGGGGAAAGAAGATGGCGTGCAGCTCAGAAGGCCGGTTTGACGGAAATCCCGGTGCTGGTCCGTGAGGCCGAACCAAATTCCCAGTTAGAGCTGGCTTTGATTGAAAATATTCAAAGGCAGAACCTGAATGCCATGGAAGAGGCCGAAGCTTATCAAAGATTAATCCATGATTTTAATATATCCCAGGAAGAAGTAGCCCGACGGGTAGGGAAAGAACGGTCTTCGGTCGCCAATTTTTTAAGGCTATTGAAATTATCGCCTTGGATTCAGGAAAAGATAGCTGAAGGGGCTTTGTCTTTCGGCCATGCTAAGTGTCTGTTAAGCCTGGAGTCGGCCTTGGACCAAAAGAAAATCGCCGAAGCGGTGATCGAAAAGGGTCTTTCCGTCAGAGAATTAGAGCGGATGATCCAAAGACAGGGAAGGGTCCTGACCAAGAAGGGCCCGGCTGCCGCCCCAATTTTTGAGGACGACTGGGTAAAAGAGATGGTTCAGAGATATAAAACTCGAATCAAGCTGAAGAGGAAGAAAAAAGGCGGATTATTGGAAATCCATTTTCATTCCGAAGAGGACCTGATCCGCATTGTTGATCTGTTGATGCCCCGGTAATTAATATCCAGGAAGAGACGTTGCTGTCTCTAATTCGTTGATAACTATTTGTTTTTATTCAATCTTATATCGCGCCTCGCATCACCGAGTGATCATTATCTTTGACGCTTGCCCGCTTTAAACCGCTTTTCCCCGGCCGGCAGCACTCCTTCCTGTTCTTTTTCTGGATTGCTTATTACCCAGGCGTCTCCTTTTTTGAAGCCCTTTTCTTCTTTTTCCATTCCATTTTCATATTAAACCGCCATGCCCCGCCTTTTGGGGCGTGGCACCACCAGACATGAAAATAGAGCTCGTTGGGCGAATAACTCTATTTTCGAACTAAACCGTCAGGCCACCCTTTTGGTGGCGTGATCCCTGCCCAAGGCAGGCCGTGAACCCCGTAAGGTCAGCTTCGCTGACCTAAAAGTAAGGCTTCCATTAGGAAGCCGGCCCGCTCGACTTTGTCGAGCTTTTGAATAGGCATCCCGTCCGACTCCCTTTGGGAGTCTCCCTAAGAGATCGGCATAGCCGATCGGTCGGATGCCGTATGCCGACCTAAAAAGGGAGGCGTCCCTTCAGACGCCGGGACATGAAAATAGGATGGTGGGATTGGAACCTATTTTCGGAATAAATTTTATATCAACCAGAGGGTAAGTCGACCGTCTCCGGCGTTACTTGCATAACACTTTGATTTATTTATTTTATTAGAATATCTTGTTTTATAAATTATCTTTAAAGAGAGGAAGAAAAGATGAAAAAACTAAGCCCGAGGGGTCAGCGCTGGCTGAAAGGTTTTCATTCCTTTTTTGCCTGTATGTGGGTAGGCGCAGCTATCGTCGTAAGC
>JACQYK010000292.1 GCA_016208255.1 Deltaproteobacteria bacterium
ACCGGGAAGTATTAGTTGAGAAATTTTCCTTCCGAATTCGAAATACGAGGGGATGACGGAAGGAAGATTCCTCCGATTTCCGTATTAAACTCACATGCCCTTGTGGGTCACCACGAAACATGAAAATCCCCCCTACCCCCCTTTGCAAAGGGGGGTTTTAAAGTCCCCCTTTGGAAAAGGGGGATTGAGGGGGATTTTAAAACTATTTTCGCACTAAATAAAACATGATTTTCATAATTCAATTTTAAGGAGAAAAAAATATTGTCATAAAATAAATGCAATTTATAATAGATTAAGAGAAAAGCAAGCGCCCGATTGAACTTGGTGTTGGGCACCAGGGAGATCGTTGTGATTTGAAGAGCAGGAGTTTTCGTCTCTAACAATGGCCGAGCGTTTTTCGCAACCGGCAGCGGAAGGTAAGCGACAATCTCCATCAAGGATCAAAAAAACAAAGAATATGAGAACACACCTCGGTTTTGTTTCCCTTTTATTGACACTGGCCCTGGTCAGCGATGGCCCCTGGGTCTCTTTATCCCGGTCGGAAGAAAAAGCTGAAAACATTGTTGATCTGCAGCCTTTTTCCCGGACCGCCTCCAGTCCCGTCCGGGATAGCCAGGGTCGGGAAGGCCTGGCCACCCTGGTCAACTTGAACCCCAATATCAACGCCTGGTATCTGCTCGACCTTAAATGGCAGGGAAGTCCGGGCGGCCAGGCTTTTCACCTGGAGAATTCGAGTCCTAAAACTCAAAGCCTCCAACTGGATCCCAAGGGATTGGTTCTTAGTGAAAAAGAAAAAAAATCACTTTGTGAACTCTGGGGATCAAAGCCCCTTGAAGGTCTGAAGCCGGCTCTGGATACACGCCTCCCCTACTCCCCGCTTTGTGCCACCAGGCTCTACCTGCTTAACCCGACTAAAGGACATCAGACCCCTCTGGAAAAGGTGACCGAGTTCCTCAGGAATAAAATACCTCAAGGAGATGAAATCGTCGTCTGGGTCCGAGATACGGTCTTTGGCTATCTGTATGAAGAAAAAGCCGAAAAAAAGGTCCCCTCTAAACCGGCCGGGGAACCACCCCCGAAGATTTCGGAGGCACCAATCCCCGCCTGGTTGGATCCGAAACATGGTAACCTCCTGGTAAAACCGGTCGATCTGGGTATTACCGTCCAAGGGGCCGGTCCGGATGGGCTGGTTCTGGGAAACTGGTATTCGGCCCGGGGCAATCCCGGCATCTATGTCAGTGTCATCATCCCCAAGGCCATCGCCCCGGAAATTCTGGGCAGTTATAAAAAATGGGTCAATGACTTGAATAGAGTGGAGTTGGGCCAATTGGTCTATCTGATCGCTTTCGATCTGGACCAATTTGATCTTCATTATGTTCCGGGAACCACTCACCCTTCTTTGGGCTGTCCTCCCATATACCACGTCAAATGAAAGACAAATCCTTAAGCGGACCGGACGGGATAAATACCTCGGCCCCTCTGAGACGAACGGGTCAGATCAACCCTCTGGACCGGTCTCATACCGTAGCCACCTTCACCGGCGGGTTTAAACGCCTTCAAGGGGCCTTCAAATATGGACCATTGTCCTTAATAAATCATGGCAGCCATTATGGGTTTTTGGCAAACGGGGTCATCTTCAGCCGACTGTAGCCGGATTTGGCCACCATCTCTGTTTTCAATAATGGGGAAGTGGATATGAAAACCTGGACCGAGGCCGATAACCGGCTCCCCCCCCTGATCCGATATGCGCGCCAGAATGGCGTCCCCCTCATTACCGGGTTTGATCCCGCCACCCGCCTATCCGTTCCCGGACCATTAGTAGCCCGTTGGGGCCCCGGCAATTGGTCCGGCTCGGCCGACGAGAAGCTGCAAACCATGCGGGCCGGTGCGGCCTTGCTGGAATCCGGAGGAAAACGCTTTTTACTTTACGCCTTTTTCTGGAGTGCCACCCCGTCGGCCATGGCCCGCGTTTTTCAGGCCTTCCAATGCCGCTATGCCCTGTTATTAGATATGAACGCCCTGGTTCATACCTATTTGGCCGTCTATCAAAGGGAGGGAAACAATCTTTATATCCAACACCTGATCCGGCGCATGAAAGAAGTCGATTTAGCAGTCAAAGGACGGTATATCCCCCGTTTTCTGGGGTATGCGGATGACCGGGATTTTTTCTACCTGACGCGAAAAGAGCGGCCATGAAAAACCAGCGATTGTTTTCCCTGGTGGTTCTGATGGCGGCTGCTTCGACTCTTTTTTTTCCGGCGCCGGTACCAGCCCAGTCTCTCCAGGAAAGCAATACCCATCTTCTCGAACAGCTTAAGCGGAGCCACGGCCTCTCCGACCGGCAAATAGACGCTTTGGCACAACTGTTCAGCGAATCCCGTTACATCGGTCAAGGCAATCCGGCTGTCACCGAACACCCTATGACTCCCCAGGCCTGTCAGGACAAACTCGATCGCCTAAAAGTCCACTATGAAAATCAGACCTTTGAAAAAATCTGCGGGGCGAAATACATGGCCCCTCTTTATAATCCCGTCCGGGAAAAGGCCGCGGAGGCCAAGGCCTGTATCGATCAATTCGAATTTCCCAACCTCCCCTGTGCTTATCCGCTAGTCTGGGTGAGGGCCCGCCAAGCCGCCCAGATCTGCCGGGCCGTGGGCAAGCGCCTGTGTGATGCCCATGAATGGGAAGGGGCCTGTGCCGGCGCCCTCCTGCCGCCGGATTACCGATTCGACCTGGCCGGGAAGGTCTCCCCCCCGGCGGCCATCGCCAGGATGAGACAGGCCCATAATAAGATCCACGAAGCCCATAAAACCTGGGCTTACGGCGATCACTATGAAAAAAGGAAATGTGCCACTTCCAGCCACAAGACCCCCGGTTGTACCGGGGGAAATTGGACCGCTTGTGGTTCCAATACCTTCCCGGCCGGCTCTTTTCCGGACTGCCGCAGCCCCTTAGGCGTTTACGATCTCGAGGGCAATGCGGCCGAACATATGAACCTTCCTTTGAATGAAAGGCAGATGGCCAGTCGAGGCAGTCTGGAATTGGGATACACGGAGATGAAGGGAAGCTGGTTTATTTTCGACACCTACTACGCCCATCCTGACTGGTGCCGTTGGCGGGCCCCCTTCTGGCACGGAAGCCGGGTGATGGACCCGGACAGTCATCACAATTATCACCTGGGCTTTCGATGCTGCAAATCAATTGAAGAAAAACAGGTGAAATCCTTGGGCTTTTGAAAAATCATTATTCATTGCAGAGTCGCGAAGGGCGTTGAGAAATACTATTATTGTTCAATCCCTGAGAGGCGGAAGGGATTGAACAATACTTCCTTAGCCTCCGGCCAAATAATTACCGAAGGGCTACAGAGGCTTTTGATTGCCGGCCTCTCCCC
>JACQYK010000296.1 GCA_016208255.1 Deltaproteobacteria bacterium
GATACTAAAGGAATGGATAAAAGAGAAAACCGTAGTCGAAGCCAGGGAACTATTGAATAAGGCCGGAGTGACTTGTGGACCGGTTAATGACATACCTCAATCCCTTGAAGAGCCGCAGGTGGCGGCCAGGGAGATGCTTTTGGAGATAGAAATTCCCGGCACAGGAAAAGTGCCGATCCCGGGAGTTGATATAAAGCTATCCAGGACCCCGGGTCAGGTGGTTAAACGGGCATCTTTTTTAGGGGAGGATAATGAAGCCGTTTATTGCGGACTTCTGGGCTACCGGCCCGAAGACCTCCTGATATTTAAACAAGAAATGGCCGTTTAAACTTGATTGGATAATCATTAGGAAGAACCTGTCTTATGGGTTGGATCTTTTCTGGAATTTGCGGCTGCTCGTCATTCTAATAAATTGGTACCTGATCGATCCGATGTTTAAAATGTATCCCCCATCGCTTCTCTTCATTAACGGTAGCAAGGCCTTAATGCAGTAAAATGGAGGCAGGGGTGAAACTATGGACAGCGACCTTTTTTTCTACATCCCTCCATTTGAGCTATGGTAAAATGGGATAAGGGGGGCGAACCCGGCAAATTTTTTGATTTGAGGAAACCGGCAACCTTTTTCTTTTGTTCATCTTCCCTGATCTTCCCTGACAAAAATTCCTCTTTCATCAAATCCACAGGCAACGGATCTTCCTAGACCGGTCGCTCCGGTATTTTTACTTTTGGTTTCCATGCAAATAAGATAACATGTTCCCCTGAGTTGATGAATAAACTCCAGCCAACACACGAAAGAAAAAGGAGGTGGAAATGGGAGAAATTTTAGATTTTGCCGAAGCCTTATGGAAGGGAGAAACGACCACCTATGCCCATCATCCCTTGAGTGAGCCCTATGGGATGGAAAAGGTAGCCAGGGATACCTGGTTTCATAAATTATTTTCCAATACCATCATCCGAGAAACCCCTGAAGGGCTGATTTTGATCGATCCCAGCGGATTCGCCGGTGTCAAGATGAAGTTCGAAAGTGTCCGTTCGGTCACATCCCAGCCCCTGCACACGGCCATTTATACCCACGGCCATGTAGACCACTGCTTCGGGGTTTCGGCCTATGTTGAGGAGGCCCAATCCAAAGGCTGGCCCAGGCCCCAGGTCATCGCCCATGAAGCCACACCGGCCCGCTTCCGGCGCTACCGGGAGACCATCGGCTATAACCAGGCCATCAACAGCCGCCAGTTTATGGGCGGACAGACCCGGGTCAATTTTCCTGCTGATTTCTATTATCCGGATATCACTTACCAGAACCGTCTCCGTATTCAGGTTGGCGGAGTTACGGCTCTACTCAGACATGGCCGTGGAGAAACCGACGACCATACCTGGGTATTTTTCCCGGACACGGGCGTCCTCTGCCCGGGAGATCTTTTTTTCTGGTGCCTGCCCAATGCCGGCAACCCGCAAAAAGTCCAGCGCTACTGTAAAGAGTGGGCCGTGGCCTTGCGGGAAATGGCCTCCCTGGATCCCCAAGTGCTCTTGCCGGGACATGGCTGGCCCATTATAGGTTCAGATCGAATCAAACAGGCCTTAGAAGACAACGCCAGGCTGCTGGAGATCCTTTTTGAGCAAACCCTCCTTCTCATGAATCAGGGGACCTCCCTGGACAAAATACTCCAGATCGTCCAGGTACCGGAAGACCTGCTGAATAAGCCTTATCTCCATCCCGTTTATGATGAACCGGAATTTATCGTTCGCAACCTGTGGCGATTATACGGAGGATGGTATGACGGCACACCTTCCCATCTGAAACCCGCACCGGAAAAGGAACAGGCGGAAGAAATCTCCAGACTGGCCGGCGGTGCGGACAAATTAATCGGTCGGGCCAAAGAACTCGGTCAATCAGGGAATTTCCGGCTGGCCTGCCATTTAGCCGACTGGGCCTATCTGGCGGCTCCAGATGATCCGCAAGTCCGGGAGGCCGTTCATCGGATCTATACGGCCAGGGCCGGTGTCGAGACCTCCACCATGTCCATGGGTATCTATATGGCCAGGGCAAGAGAAGTACGGGGGGAGGGATTTGAAGAAGCGGTGGCTGGGTCACGGGTGCTGCAGGTCCAGGACGAACGGGGTCGTAAGCAAAAACAGTAAAAGGGCCGGAGTGTACTCTAATTTCCGTATCCTAAGGGTTGGCCTATCTAAAACCCCGAGCAGAGATTATTTTTTAGGTGACCTTTGTGGTCAGGTAAAAAAAGTCGTCACCCGGTGAAAACCGGGGTCCAGGGGGTTTATCACGATTTTTTTCTGGATTCCGGCTTTCGTCGGAATGACGAAAGTGTCTATTAGGTGAAATTATCGTAACCATTAAAAAAAGGAGGGTTTGAAATGAAAAGGGCACTATCTATTTTATTAACAGCATTCCTTTTTATCTTATTTATCTTATTGGGGACAACCGGAACGTTCGCTGCCGAAAAGACTGTGGAGGCACCAAAATACGGAGGGTCTCTCACCCTTTTCGAGAGCTATCCGGCCATTGCTCCCATGTCCTGGGACAATGCCGACTGGGTATGGAAACATGCCTATGACACGGGATTTTTTATGGAACATCTGTTAATGGGAGATCTACAGAAAGGTCCCAGGGGCACGAACCAATATAATTTCGAAGAAAATTCCTGGTTTCCACCGGAGGTCGTCCGAGGGGAACTGGTACAGAAATGGGAAGTCAAGAAAAAACCTCCGCAGGTCATTTTTCATCTTCGCCAAGGGGTGATGTGGCAGGAGAAACCGGGGGTCATGAAAGCCAGGGAACTTACGGCCGACGATGTCGTCTACAGCATGGAACGTCTCAAAAACGCCCGAAGAGCCATCCCCGATCATCTCAGTTTTATCGAGCGATGGGAAGTCATCGACAAACAGACTCTGATTATGCATATGAAAGAATGGAACGCCGACTGGCAATATCGAATGGGCTGGGGGGCCAACACCGCCGTTCAGGCGCCGGAACAGGAAAAGGCCCCGGGAGGTCCGGGCAAATGGCAAAACGCCTGCGGCACCGGTCCGTACCTGTTCACCGAGTATAAAGACGGACACTCCCAGACCTACGCCAGAAATCCCAAATATTGGGATTCGGAAATCATCGGCAGCAAGAAGTATCAACTTCCCTTTACCGATAAGGTGGTGATGATGATTGTTAAGGATGAAGCCACCCGGATTGCCTCCTTTAGAACCGGTAAGATTGATCTGATGATGGGTCTGGCTTCGACCTCCTTCGAAGAGCTTAAAAAGTCAAACCCTCAGCTGAAATTTAACAGGGGGTTGCTGGGTATTAATATGTCGCTGGCCATGCGCATGGATACCAAGCCCTTTGACGATATCCGGGTCCGCCGGGCCATGAACCTGGCCGTCAACAAGAAAGAAATCATCGACTCCTTATATAAAGGGGATGCCGAGCTGCACACCTATCCTTTCCCTTCCAACTTCAAAGAGATATATACCCCCCTGGAAAAGCTTCCCCCATCGGCCAGAGAGCTTTTCGGGTATGATCCCGAAAAGGC
>JACQYK010000022.1 GCA_016208255.1 Deltaproteobacteria bacterium
AACGCCTTTGGCCAGGCGGCCCAAAGGGCCCGGGCCGGAGGGTTTGATGCCGTAGAGCTTCTTGTCGGTGCCGGCTACCTTCTAAACCGTTTTCTGTCCCCCATCTCCAACAAGCGGGAGGACGAATACGGCGGGAGCCTGGAAAACCGCATGCGGATTATCATGGAGGCTATAACCGCCATTAAAAAAGCCGCAGGGGAAGATTTTCCAATCGGAGTGCGTTTGAATGTCGAGGAGCAGATGCCGGGTGGCCACACCCTGGAGGAGTCCAAAGTGGTGGCCCGGATTCTGGAAGGGGCCGGGGTCCGGTTTATCAATGTCTACACGGGCTGGCACGAATCGCCGATTCCCACCGTGGCCCCCTCCCTGCCCAAGGGGGCCTTTGCCCACTTAGCCGGGGCCATGAAAACCGTGGTGAAGGTCCCGGTCATCGCCTCCAACCGGATCAACGATGCCTTTACCGGCGAGAAAATTGTCGCCTCCGGTCAGGCCGACCTGGTGGGTATGGGACGGGCCCTGCTGGCTGATCCTGCCCTTCCTCTCAAATCCAGGGAAGGCCGGCTAAAGGAGATCACCCCCTGTTTAGCCTGTTCAAACTGTCTCAGCTCCTTGATGAGCAGTTCCTATAGAAAAGAAGGACAGCCGCTCGGCGTTGTTTGCGCAGTAAATCCAGGGCTCGGACAAGAAGGACAGGATCTGCTGCAAAAGACTGAACGACCCAAAAAGGTTTTTATCGTCGGGGCCGGTCCGGCCGGTTTGGAAGCGGCCTGGACGGCAGCCTTCAGAGGTCATCAGGTGACCCTGTTTGAAAAGGCTGACCAACCCGGAGGATGGCTCAGGGTCGCCTGTCTGCCTCCCCATAAGGAAGAGCTTCGCACCCTTATGGATCATCTGTTCGACCGGGTCCAAAAGGCCGATGCGGAAATCCTTCTTAACCGTGAAGTTCGCGCGGAAGATTTGAAGAAGATCCCGCCGGATGTTTTGATTTTGGCTTGCGGAGCCGATCCGCTTATTCCTCCTATTCCCGGCGTTGATTCTGCCCCTGTTGTTTCTGCCCTGGATGTGCTGCAAGGAAGAAAAACCGTTCAAGGAAATGTTATTATTATCGGCGGCGGCCTGGTCGGCTGTGAAACAGGGGAATTCCTTTTGGAAAAAGTGCCGGGGGTTGTCTCCGTCACCATCCTGGAAATGCTCGATAAAATGGCGGTAAACCTCTCGCCTTCTTATCGTCCTTTTTTACTTTCCCGCCTTAGGCAAATGGGCATCAGGATGGAAACCAAGACCCGGGTGGAGAGGATTACCGAAAAGGGAGTCGAGGTGGTCCGAAATGGAGAGGCGGAATTTATCCCCGGCGACAGCGTGATTCTGGCCCTGGGGTTGAAGGAAGATCCGGCTATGATTGACTCTTTCCAGGGGGTGGCCCCGGAGATCTATTCCATCGGCGATTGTATCAAGCCCCGGATGATCAAAGAGGCCATGGAAGAGGGATTTGCCGTAGGGATCAAGATCTGAAAAAAATCAGATTGAACCGTTGCTGGTTACTGGTTACTCGTTTCTCGTTTTCAACCAGCAACTAGTAACCAGCAACCAGTAACGAATAACGAAACTTTATACGTTGAACCTTGGTCCGGGTTTTCGTGCTAAAACCGAGGGGTCTTCGGCTTCAGGGCTGATAGCTGGGACCTGGGGTGGGACCCAGCTGGGTCTTGAGGATCGGTTGGGCCAGGTCAATAAAATCACACAATATGGGGCGGGTATCCCGCGGATCGACGATCTCCTCGATATTGAAGGCCTCAGCGGTGCGAAAGGGGGAGGCAATGGCCTGGAGTCGCCGCTCGATCTCCTGACGTTTAGCCTCCGGGGCCTCGGCCGTGTCGATCTCCCGTCGATAGGCGGCTGAGGCCCCGCCCTCGATATGCATGGAACCCCAGTTGGCTGAAGGCCAGGCCACCCTTTTGAACATCCCGCGCATTCCCCGATCGTGACACTGACCGGCAACCCCGTAAATCTGGCGGATGATAACGCTGATCCAGGGCATCCTGGATTGCTGAGTCGCGCAGACCATCTTGGCCCCGGCGCGGACGATGCCCTGCTTTTGGGCTTCAAGTCCGACCATAAAACCAGGCTCATCGGCAAAATAAATCATCGGCAGATGGAAGGTATCACACAACTGAATAAAACGGATAACCTTCGTTCCGGCCGCCACATCCATGGAACCTCCCAGGAACATGGGATTGTTGATCATGACGCCCACGGGGTAACCATTGATCCGGGCCAGGGCGGTTATGCGCGAGCGACCGTAAAAAGGGGTCATCTCCAAGAGGGAATCCCGGTCTAAAACAAGTTTCAAGACACGGTAAGGATCGTAGATCCTTCTCCGGTTGCGGGGAATAACCGAGAGCAGCGCTTCTTCTCGACGATTCGGGTCGTCGGTAGGCTCCTTACGGGGGGGCATCTCCCAGACGCTCTGGGGCAGATAACTGAGGAATCGTCTGGCCAGGTCGAAGGCCTCTTCTTCCGATTCCGCCAGATTGTCAACCACCCCTCCTTCAAAGACCTGAGTGCGTTCATCTCCCAGCTCTTCCTTGGTGATATCCTGACCCAGGGCCGCTTTAACTACCGGCGGACCGCCGGCAAAGACCTGGCTGATCCCTTTGACCATGACACTGAAGTGGGAGAAACAGACCTCGACGGCCGGGAGGCCGGCCACCGAACCCAGGGCCAGAGAGACCACCGGCGAGGTGCAAAGCAGTTCATCAATATGATAAGTTCCCGGGTTGATGGGAATATAAGTCCGGCCGATTTGCTCGAAGGTTCTGACACTGCCGCCGGTGGCGTCCAGCAGGCGGATGTAGGGAATTCTATACTTGAGAGGCAACTGGTTGGCAAAACCGTGTTTATTACCGACGGAGGCGTCTGCGGCCCCTCCCCGTACAGTGAAGTCGCCGCCGGAGACCATCACTTTTCGACCGTCGACCGAGCAGAGGCCGATCACGTAATTCGAGGCTTGAAAGTCAACCAGTTTATCCCCTTCATAGATCCCGGTGCCGGCCAGCCCCCCAATCTCACGAAAGGAACCCGGGTCGGCCAGTTTATCGATCCTTTCCCGGACGGTCAGCTTTCCGCGTTTACGCTGTCGTTCAATACCTTCCTGGCCGCCCATCCGGGAGGCCAGTTGCTTCCGATAATTCAATTCCTCGATTTCCGGTTTCCAGTCCATAAATTTCTCCCTTCAGTAGAAGCTTACAGCGATTAGCTTATAGCAGTCAGCAAAAGCACTTTTGGAAGGGTTTCTCTAAAGCTGACCGCTGATTGCTGATTGCTCTCATCCGAAAATATTATTTTCTGATGAGAACCAGCTAAAAATATAAGCGACTTCATCTGGTCTGTCAATCCTTCAGTCCGTGCAGCCGGGGGACTCGCCCTCCGCCCTTCCTGAAGACCCAATGAAGATTTTACATTGACATACCCTGGTACATTTTCTATGATCGAATCGGAAAAGACGTTATCGGATAGAAGCCTCTTTGAGTCCCCATCCGCTTTCATTTTCAACCAGCCTCGGATAAATATAAATGTCTTGGCCTTAGTCTGTTCGGGCCGAGGGGAGAAAGAAAAGAGACCTATGAGAAGTGTCTCTAAAAGAAAAAATGTTAGAGGAGTACCCAATGATCAAAGAAACAAAAGGTTGTAAGGAGTTGATCAGTGAGGTTATCGAAAAAAATTTGTGCTGCCTGTGCGGTGCCTGCGCCGGCAGTTGCCCTTATCTCACTTCCTATAAAGGCAGGATCGTGCAAATGGATAGTTGCACCCTGGCCGACGGGCAATGCTATCAATACTGCCCGCGGACCCCGGTCGATATGGATGCCCTGAGCCGGCAGGTCTTCGACGGTCCCTATGGTGAAGAGGAAATGGGCACCTTCCAGGAGGTCTTTATGTCCCGGTCTCAAGATTCGTCCGTCAGAGAGAAAGGACAATATGGCGGCACGGTAACGACCCTGCTTTCTACCGCACTGGAAGAAGGGTTGATTGACCGGGCCCTTCTGACCCGGACCGGGAAAGATAAGACCCCGAAACCCCTGGTCGCCGGAAATATTAGCGAGGTCTTGGAGGCGGCCGGCTCCAACTATATGGCCTGTTCCGTGTTGGAGGCTTATAACCGCCTGCCCGAGGGAAACAGCGACCGGCTGGCCCTGGTCGGTGTACCCTGCCAGATACTGGCTTTCGGAAAGATGAGACTGGAACAGCCCCGGCACCGCTTCAGCACCGACCGGGTCGCCTTTGTGATCGGTCTTTTTTGCACCTGGGCCTTATCTCCGGCCGGCTTCCATGATTTTTTAAAAAACAGTCTGAATCTTTCTTCAGCAACCCGCTTTGATATTCCGCCTCCGCCGGCCAATCGGTTCGATATCTATAACGCCTTGGGAAAGGTATCTTTACCATTGGAACAGGTCAGGGAACATGTGATGCCGACCTGTGCCTATTGCCTGGATATGACCGCCGAGTTTGCCGATGTTTCGGTCGGCTCCCTGGAGGGGATTGAAGGCTGGAATACGGTGATTATTCGCACCGAAGCCGGCGCCCGGCTGGTGGAGATGGCCCGGGCAAAAGGAAAAATTGAGATTCAGGAACTGCCGGGCGATAAGCTGGCCCATCTGAAAGAGGCCGCGCTTATCAAAAAAAAGCGGGCCTTGAAACAGATCGTCAACAGGACCGGTGACAAAAAGGACCTGCTTTATGTCGGTTTGTCATCGAAGTTGTCTGAAAAACTTTTAGCCTGATCAAATAGCCAAGAGATTTAATATTCTCTGTTACTGGTTTCTCGTTGCTCGTTTCTGGTTTTAACCAGCAACCAGTAACCAGTAACGAGCAACTATCCGTCGTCAGCTTATAACAGAGATAATTTTAAATACGGAGGTAACTTGAAATGCCGGATATTGATATGGATGCTCCGGGAAAAACCCTGATGCTGATGGGCAATGAAGCCATTGCCCGCGGCGCCCTGGAGGCGGGAGTGGGATTTGTCGCTTCCTATCCGGGTACACCCGCCTCGGAAATCCTGCCCCGACTGGCGGAGGTCGCCAAACGGCGGAATTTGTACGCCGAATGGTCGATCAATGAAATCGTCGCCCTCTGGAACGCCAACGCCGCGGCAACCGCCGGGATCCGCTCCATGGCCTCGATGAAACAGAACGGCACCAACGTCGCCCTGGATGCCATTGCCAATCTGATGGAGAGAGGTCTGCGTGGAGGCGGCGGAATGATCCTGGTCAATGCCGATGACCCCGGGCGGAGAAACAGCCCCAACGAGCAGGATACCAGGGGGATTGCCAAGATGCTCGATATCCCTCTGCTGGAGCCGGGAGACTTCCAGGAAGCCAAGGACATAATTCCCTGGCTTTTCGACCTGTCCGAGGAACTGGATCTCATGGTCATGGTGCGGGAGGTGGCTAAAATAGGCCACACCAGGGGGAACGTCACCCTGGGTGAGCTTCCCAACCGGGAACAGAAGGCCCGCTTCGAGCTGGTCCCCAAAATACCTTCCTTCGGTCAGACCAACCTCCATGCCCGGGTGCATGAGAAGCTAAAGAGGGCCATGGAGCGTTTCGAAACCGCGCCCTTCAACCGCTATATCGGTCCCGAAACCCCGGAACTGCTGGTCATCAGTTGCGGGGCCTCTTTTCTCTATACCATGGAAGCGGTCGGGATTCTTGGCTTGCAGAATCGGGTCGGGGTCTTAAAACTGGGCACCCTCTGGCCTCTGCCGGAAAAACTGGTTGAGAAGCACCTCCGGAAAACGCAGCAGGTATTATTTGTCGAGGAAGTCCATCCCTTTGTTGAACAGAGCGTCATGGAATTCACCGCCAGTCTGGGGCCTGACGGACCGAGGCCATATTTCTACGGCAAGCGCTCCGGACATGTTCCCGAATACGGGGAATTGACCCCGGATAATGCCATAAAGGCCATCGCCGGGATTATGGGGATCTCTTACCAGGCCCGGGACCCCGAGTATGCCCGAAATGTTCAGGCCGCTTCCCGGGAGGAAGTGATTATGCGTCTCGGTTCCTTATGTGCCGGCTGTCCCCACCGGGCCAGCTACTGGGCCCTCCATCGTGCCCTCCGGCTCGATGGACGGGACGGTTTCGCCACCGGCGATGCCGGCTGTATGAGTGCCGGCTTCGGCCCCGGCGGTTATTTTGTGGCCAAAATCGGCAACTGCATGGGAGGCGGGGCCGGACTGGCCGATGGTTACGGCAAGCTGAAGCAATTCGGTTTCAATCAGCCGGTGATCGGCGGCGAGGGGGACTCCACCTTCTTTCATGCCAGCATTCCGGCCCTGCTCAACGCCGTCTGGAACCGGTCAAACTTCACTCTGGTTGTTTATGACAACAGCACCACGGCCATGACCGGCTTTCAGCCGCACCCCGGTGTGGGGATGACCGCCATGGGGGATCCGGGGAAAACCGTTCCCATCGAAGACGTCTGCCGCGCCTTCGGTGTACGGGTGGAGATTTGTGATCCCTTTGAACTGGAAAAGACCACCCAGGTGCTGCTGGATGTCCTGCGGGACGAAGATCATGGACCCCGGGTCGTCATCATGCGCCATGAGTGCGAGTTGCAAAGAGGCAGGCGGGAAAAGAGGCCCTATGAGGTGTCGGTCAATCCGGATAAGTGTCTTGGTGAAAGCTGCGGATGTGACCGTTTATGCGTCCGGGTCTTCCGCTGTCCGGGACTCCGATGGGAAGAACAGACCGGCAAGTCGGAAATCGATGAGGTGATCTGCAGCGGTTGCGGACTGTGTGCCGACATCTGTCCGCAAGGGGCGATTGAAAAAAAATCGACCGGGGGGAGGTAGGATCAGATGAAAGAATTGATAAAAGACCCGCTCAGTCTCATTGTGATCGGAGTCGCCGGCCAGGGCAACGTGGTTACCTCTCAGCTTATCTGCGACGCCCTGGTCAAGGAGGGCTTTCGGGTGACCTTCGGACAGACCTATCCGGCCCAGCAACGGGGCGGACCGGTGATTAACTATATCCGGATATCTAAAGACATCCAGGCCAGCCCGATTATTCCCGAAGGACGGGCCGATATTATCGTGGCCATGGAACCGGTGGAAGCCATGCGAATGCTGAATCAGTACGGCAATCCGGATGTGGTTACCATGGTCAACCCACGCCCGATACAGGCACTCGATATCACCGGGCTGGGGACCAAATATCCCTCACTGCCTAAACTCATGGAAGATATAAGAGCCCTATCCGCCAAAAGCTGGGTGGTCCCGGCCACGGAAGAGGCCCGGAAACTGGGCAATCCGATTATGGCCAATGTGATACTGGTCGGCGCCCTGGTCGGCTCCGGTTTGCTGCCGCTGGATCGAAAAGCCATGGAACCCTTGCTCCAGGAACGCTTCCCTAAAAATTTGGAGGTTAATATGAAGGCCTTTGAGAAGGGGATTGAGCTGGTGGAGAGTCTGAGAAATTAGCCCTCCGCGGCGGCATCCCAGGGAACGGATAAAGCATCTCATCAACAGGAGGCGAGGATGGTCAAGGGTCAAAACTGAAAGATCTATGACGCAGTCGGTTTACTAACCTTATTATTGAACTGATACAGGCAACTTAACTGGTTTCCCTATGGAAAAGGCTTCCCCAAAAAAGGTGAAGCGCTGGTCTCAGGAGGTCAACGAGAGCAGCAACGCTCTCGATCTGGAACCAGGCCTGTTCACCTGGAATGACCCGCAAAAGATCGCCGTGTCACTCAAGTGGTCGGCCGACCGCAGCGATCGCCGCAAGGGCACTCCCTTCGGCTCGGCCATGTCCATGCTCAACTTCTACATAAACCGCGCCGGTAAGAACCTTCCAAGCCAACGACGCCGGATCTTGGAGAAAGCCAAGGAAGAGCTTCGGGAGCTTTACGGAAAGCCCCGGTTCTGACACCCCTTGAACTCAAGCCCATTCAACCCCGCCCTTATTTTCTTACAGATGCCTTATCCACATTACCAAAAGCCGGGCAGAAGGCGGGAGCGGACCTGGCGGGCGTAGTCCCGATAACCTTCCAGTTCTTCCTGCAGGGTGTCGTCTTCAAACTTGGTACGCACAACCGTCAGGGCGACCGTTAAAACCGCAGGAACCAGAGTCCAGATTGACCGGAGTATCAAAGGGGTGGCCAGGGTAAAAACGACGGCCCCAAGATATCCCGGGTGCCTGACATAACGGTAGGGACCAAAGGTCACGGCCGTGTGGCCCCGCTCTTTCTGGATGCGGACAACGCCGGAGAAGAACCGGTTCGTGGCCATGGCCCAAAGCGTGAAGAGTGCCCCGAGAATCGCCGCAACCGCTCCGATGATCAGGGGGGCGAAGGCCAGGGAATTGACCTCAGAGAACCTTCTTTCCAGACCGGCCGTGACGGCCATGACTATTGGGCTGAAAGCCATGGCGAAAGAAAGGCCTTTGTCCCAGGACTTGGTGCCTGCTTTCATTTTAGAGCGCTCAGCGAGGAGATCGGGGCTGCCCGGCACCAGGACCAGGGCGCTCACCAAACCGATGAGCAAGGCCAGACCGAGGAAGAACCATCCTTCGGCCCAGTCGAGACGGCCCGAGGACAAGAAGAGAGCGGCGGCCAGGATCAGGGCGAAGATCACTTGTTTGACCGCCCATGGTCCGATTCCCCCTTCAGGGGAAGACTCCACCTGATTTGTAGAGCCTCTCCTACTTTTCATCTTCAGACCTAAAAAGTCCCCAATTGACAGGAAGAGATCCTGATCTTTAAGGTTTCACAGGCTTCGCTGATTGCTCTTTTGGCTGTATTGAATTTCGCTGCTATCTCCCAGGACGAGGCACAGGGAAGTTTTCCTTTGACCAGGGATCCCCGGATAGCTGACTCCAATTCCGGGGAAACGGTTTCCGCCGCTGTTAGCCCTTTCTTTGAAGGGCCGTATCCAAATAGCCCGAGCTGGCATTGGGTGATCGGTATTTCCAGTAAATCGATGGTAAGACCGACTTCCGCCGCTGGTACCTTTAATTTCCCGGCTACTTTGAAAGCGGCGGCACAGGATAATTTATCCTCGGAGACCGCCTGCTTCAGCGCCTCGGCGATGGTCGGATTCAACTTTAGTTCCGGCGAGTGTTTTTTGGCGTAGCTGCTTTTGTCTTTGTGCGTCATGGATTTCCTCCTTATTCCTCTGATCAACTAATAATTTGTATCAGTTTAACTTTTTGAAATTCAAAATTCTTTATTAGACAGGATTTACAGGATTAACTGGATTTTTGTGCCTTTCCACCTGCTGGCAGGCAGGGAAAGGCACAAACAACATCGTCCTGCGCATAGAAGCCAGAGTTTCCATTGAAGCGGATCGAGGTTGCTCAGGGTCCTCCGGGGCCTGAGTCAAGATACATGTAAATCCTGTTAATCCTGTCAGATATATTATTGATAACGGATCACAATTCCGCCGAAGACACTGGTTCCTTCAATAACCAGATAATTCTGGGACTCATCGAAATTTTTACTTTGATAGGTGGAAGTACCAAAAGCGCCGGTAATATTCTCCGGTAATTGGACCCCGCCAAAAACCGCCTCCGCTTTAATACGCACCGGGGTTGTTTCACTTAAAATGACCTCGGCTCCGCCAAAGACGGCACTGATCTTGATCCGGGTCACTTTTTCCTTGAGTTCGATCCCTCGCAAATCAACGACGGCTTTACCGAACACCGCATTATATTCTTTGGAATCTCCGGTAAGTCCCCGGTAAGTCCTTTCTTGAAATATCGCATTCCCGGATTTCCCGGTCCAGGAAGGGAAAGAAATCCAACTGCCAAAGATGATTTTCAGACCTATAAAAATAAGAATCAATCCGAAGAGAATCTTAAAGATAGGAATGTGGATGTGAAAAATAACGTTGACAATGATTCCCACCCCTAAAAGAATGATTAAGACTCCTATGAACAGCCCTATCCCCATTTTCATAACCTCCTCCTTACTGGTGATAATGGATTCCTTTTTAATGGAAAGAGTATAAAATAAGGCCCGGTAAGGAGCAAGGAGAAAAGTACCACCGGTTTAGCGAAGAGAAAAGGGGCCGGAAAATGATGGACTACGTCAAAAATTATTTTCTTGATTTTTCCTGATCTTTTTTACAGTATTGATAAACCGGTAAATTAGTAACTACTCTTTTTATATTTTATTTTTTTTCCTGCCGAATCGTTCGGCTCATCGGCTCCCTTCCGGGAGTCAGAAAAGCCTGGCCTTTGGTTAAGCCATCGCTAAGGAGGGCGCAATGAGTGCGGAGAAGCAAACGGTAATGAGGGGAGACCAAATTTTCAGATGCACTTCCTCGCTGGATTGCGGCGGACGCTGTCCTGTGAGACTTCATGTCCAGGATGGGGTGATCGTTAGGATCGAGGGGGATGACAACAGTGATCCTGAAAAACAGCTCCGGGCCTGTTTACGGGGCAGGGCCTATCGTAAATTTATTTATCATCCCGACCGTCTTAAATACCCCATGAAAAGGGTAGGGGAACGGGGAGAAAAGAAATACGAACGGATCTCCTGGGACGAAGCGATGGATACCATCGTTCGGGAGCTGACCCGGGTCAAACAAACCTATGGCCCAAACAGCATTTTCTTCACCGCTGCCGGACAGCTGGGAGCCTTGCACACGGCCGGTGCCCTGGCCAAGGCCCTGGCCATGTTCGGCGGATACACGACCATCTATGGGAATATTTCATCGGAAGGTGCCGTCTATGCGGTGATGTCCTCTTACGGAGACGTGATGGTCGGCCATAGCCGGGAGGATTTGCAAAATTCCAAGCTGATCATCATGTGCGGCTGGGATCCGGTCCGGATGATTTCGGGAACCGATTGCATTTACAACCTGACCAAAGCGAAAGAGAAAGGGATCAGGATCATCACCATCGATCCCCGGTTTACCCACAGCGCCGCCACCTTTGCCGACGAATGGATCCCCATTTTTCCGGGAACGGATGCGGCCCTGATGGTGGCCATGGCCCAGGTGATCATCAAAGAGAACCTTCAGGATCAGGCGTTTATTGACCAATACTCGGTCGGCTTCGATGTCTTTAAAGATTATGTCCTCGGCCATGAAGACGGTATTGAAAAAACACCGGAATGGGCGGCTAAAATATGTGGCGTGCCGGCCAAAAGGATCGAGAGTCTGGCCAGGGAATATGCCACCACCAAACCGGCCTGCCTGATGGATTGCCAGGGGCCGGCTCGGGCGGCCATGGGTGAACAGTATAACCGGGCCGCCATTACCCTGACCACCATCACGGGAAATGTGGGCAAACCCGGGGGCAGTGCTTGCGGTGGTCTGATGGGCATACCCTACGGCCACATGTTCCGTTCGGCCGGTATCCCCGGCATAAAAAATCCCGGGGAAGCCGGGGGGCCCTCTATCCGGGGTACCCTGGATCTGAATCTCAGGCTGGTCCGCAGAATACATACCAATAAGATTTTTGATGCCTTTTTAGAAGGAAAGGCCGGAGGATACCCGGCGGACATCAAGGCGGCCTGGTTAGCCGGGGGCAATATCATGACCCAGCGGGGTAATATCAACAAGGGGGACCGGGCCATGAAATCCCTGGAATTCATCGTCGGCCAGGACCTGTTTTTGACCCCCACCATGCGCTATGCCGATATTGTCCTGCCCGTGTCCAGTTTCGCGGAAAAGAATGATCTGACCCGGCCCTGGCCTTCCGGACCGTATTTGACCTACGCCAACAAGGCGATTGAACCTCTGGGAGAGTGCAAGACGGATTGGGAGATCGGCAATCTCTTTGCCGAAAAGCTGGGTTTTGAGAAATTCAATGAATTCGATGAGGATCAATGGCTGAGGATATTCATCCAAAACAATCCGGAATATAAACAATTTATCAAGGATTACGATAAATTCAAGGCAGACGGGATTCACCGGATCGACCTGAAGGAACCTTATGTGGCCTTCCGGCAGCAGATTGAAGATCCTGAAAACCATAAGTTTAACACTCCTTCCGGGAAAATAGAGATCTTTTCCCAACGGCTGGCGGACATCAATGACCCCAAAATTCCACCGGTCGCTAAGTATATCCCTTCTCCTGAAGATCGCCATGACCCTTTGCTGGAAAAGTATCCGCTCCAGCTGCTCTCCCCCCATCCAAGGGTCAGGGCCCATTCCACTTTACAGAACGTCGACTGGTTGATGGAATCGGCACCCCATGCGGTCTGGATCAACCCGGTCGACGCCGAAGCCCGGGGGATACGGGATGGGGACGAAGTCTATGTCTTCAATGACCGGGGAAAACTGGCCATCAAGGCCTGGGTAACCCGGCGGATCATTCCGGGGGTGGTTTCCATTTATGAAGGCGCCTATTATGAACCGGATGAGGAGGGCATCTGCCGGGGCGGATGCGTCAACGTCCTGACCAACGACACCTATTCTCCCGGCGGCGCGGCCGCACTGAAATCGGCACTGGTACAGGTAGGCAAAAACTAAACATAATCGGAGTAATGGAGTGGTGGATTACTGGAAATTTGGAGCGCTGGTTTTTTTAACCATTACTCCATTACTCCAATACTCCATTTAAAGAATTTAGATGAGATTCTCTGGCAAAAAATAATATAAGCTTAAATTTAAGAGGATACGCACATGCAAAAAGGATTTTATTTTGATCAGGCCCGGTGTACCGGTTGTTTCACCTGTTCGGTAGCCTGCAAGGACTGGCACGACACACCCGCCGGACCGGCGGCCTGGATGAGAATACATTATCGTGAAGAGGGCAACTTCCCGAAACTCTTTGTCAGCCATGTGGCCGCCCCCTGCTACCATTGTGCCGAACCGGTTTGCGCCTATGTCTGCCCGAACGAGGCCCTGACCAAGCGGGAGGACAATGGGATCGTCCTGGTCGATCGGGATAAGTGCCGGGGGGAAAAGCCTTGCGGAATCATCGACGAATCGAAAATGGGCGCTGATTTTCTCTATGGGGAAGGGAAGGCTCCCTGCCAGGCGGCCTGTCCGGCCCATCTGTACATCCCGGGCTATCTCGCCTTGATCGCCAAGGGTAGAAACCAAGAAGCTCTGGAACTGATCCGACGGAACATGCCTCTGCCGTCCGTCTGCGGACGGGTCTGTCTTCATCCCTGTGAGACGGCCTGCCGTAGAAAAGAAGTGGAGGAACCGATCGCTATCATGGCCCTGAAAGGTTATGTCACCGACACAGTTCCCTACACACCTCCCCAGAAAATCCAGCAAACCCAGGATCATAAAGTCGCGATTATCGGGTCGGGTCCCGCCGGTCTGGCGGCCGCTTACGACTTGATCCGGATGGGTTATGGGGTGACCGTCTTTGAAGCCTTATCCGTTGTCGGCGGAATGCTGGCTGTCGGGGTCCCCAAACATCGGCTGCCCCGGGAGGCCTTGCAGAGAGATATCGATTATCTCCAGGCCCTGGGCCTGGAGATAAAAACAAGTACCCCGATAGATCTGTGTAACGGATTGAATGATCTGATGGATCAGGGCTATGAGGCTGTCCTTCTGGCCCTCGGCGCACATCAAGGGCAGAAACCGAATATACCCGGTGTCCATCTGGAGGGCACCATGGTCGGTACCTCTTTCATGAAGGCGGTCAATCTGGGACAGGAGGTCCGGATCGGGAAGAAGGTTTTGGTTGTCGGAGGGGGCAACGTAGCCATGGATTGTGCCAGGTCCGCTCTCCGCCTGGGTGCCCAAGAAGTGCATATTGCCTGTCTGGAGTGCAGCAAAGAAGAGATGGTGGCCGAAAGAAGCGACATTGAACAGGCCGAGGAGGAGGGGGTCCGGATCCATACCGGCCTTTCTGTTAAACAAATTTTCGAGACCGGAGGAAAGGTCTCCGGTGCGCTCTGTGTTCAAGTGGCCAACCTGAAATTCGATCAGGACGGACGGCCCCATTTCGATGAACTCCCGGGTACGGAAAAAACCCTCACAGGCGAAACAATCATTTTCGCCATAGGACAGACCCCGGACCTTGGCGGTCTTCCGGCCGACAGCGAAATCGTCAAAAGCCCGCGGGGGACCATTTCCGCCGATCCCGAAGTGATGATGACCGGACGGCGTGGTGTCTTCACCGCCGGTGACTGTCTTAGCGGAGCGACCAGTATCATCGAGGCCATCAAGAGCGGGCAGCAGGCGGCTTTTTACATCAATCGTTTTCTGCAGGGAGATGTCCTCAGAGTCAGGCCGCCAAAGACAGTCGAGGAGCCTGATATCAAAGTTGCGATCCCGGCTGAAACCGCCCGGCAACCCAGACAACTCCAGCCCAGGCTTTCGGTAGCGGAGCGGATCTCCAATTTCAAAGAAGTGTCCCTCTGTTTCAGTGCCGAAGCCGCTATGGCCGAAGCCAGCCGGTGCCTGAATTGCGCCGGACACCTGTGCCAGGATGCCTGCCCCTATTCCGCGCCTCAGTTTGCCGATGAGGAAAAAGCCAAAATGCAGAAATGTGATTTGTGCTTTGAGCGATGGGGGGAGGGCAAGAAGCCGATCTGTGTCGAGGCCTGCCCGCCCAGGGCGCTGGATGCCGGTTCCCTGGAGGAACTGGAGATGAAATACGGCAGGATCAAGGATGCCGTCGGGTTTGTTTATTCCTCAGTAGTCCAGCCGTCTATTGTCAATAAACCGAAAAAGAATCCGAACGGATAAAAACCGGTTCAAGGTTCAATGTTCAAGATTCAAGGTTCAAAATGCAAATTGCAAATTGGAAAGTTTATAAAAGCAAGGACTACGCCTTATATCCTTAAATCAGCATTTTTCGAACCCCCACCTTAGAACGTTGAACTTTGATAGGTTTGTAAAAAGTCGCCAGAACCACAAAAACGTCATTCCGGTCGGTCGGCCTATCGGCTCCCAAAGGGAGCCTCTTCGAAAGCTCGGCGTGTCAGCTTCCGAAGGAAGCCTATTCAAAAGCTCGACAAAGTCGAGCGGCCCGAGCGGCCCGACCTCAATAAAAGATTTCCGGGGGAAGTCGAGCGAAAGCCGGAATCCAGGAACTTCAATAAGTTAAAAAACCTCTGGACCCCGGTTTTCACCGGTGTGACGACTTTTTACGATTTCATCAACTTTGAACCACATTTCCCCGTAATCATCGCACCAGCCGC
>JACQYK010000279.1:0-7039 GCA_016208255.1 Deltaproteobacteria bacterium
ACTGATTTACTTGTAAAGATTCCATAAGCTGACAACCTACGTGTGCCCTTTAGTGAAGTTCACAGGAAAGCCGGATGCGGGAAATCCGCACGTCCGGTTTGACGAGGGGGAGGGTCTCCCCTCCCTACTCTACTGGCAAAACATTATTTAAACAATTAGGGAATAATGCCCTCTTCTTTGAACCGCTCGATATCTTCCCAGGAATACCCTTCCTCCAGGAGGACTTCCTCAGTATGCTGGCTGAACTCAGGGGCCGGCATCCTGATAGTCGCCGGAGTCCTGCTCATGTTCACCGGACTGGCCATGATCTCCATTTTTCCGTAGTTGGGGTGGTCATAGGGGAGGAAAAAGTTATTGGCCCTGGCTTGGGGATCGTTGATCACATCCACCAGGGTTTGTACCGGCGAGGCGGGGATATCGGCAATGAGCGGGCGCCATTCCTCAAGGGTCCTGGTTTGAAAAACCTCCCTGAAAATATGGTAGAGTTTTTTACAGTTTTCTTTGCGTGCCTCCATAGTGGCAAACCTGGGGTCCGGCTCCAGTTCTTCACGGCCGATCAGTTTGCAGAATTTGGACCAGTAGCGGTCGGCCTGCAGGGCATTAAATCGAATCAATTTCCCGTCCTTGGTTCCATAGGTATTGGCCATTGGATTGGGAATACGCTCCCGGTAAAAATCGGCCAGACGCAGGATGGCCAGTTTGGAATCAGCGATCAGGGCGTCCCGTTCTTTTCTCTCTTCTTCCGTCCCTTCGAAACCGTCAGTCAATCGATATTCCATCTCATCCCGGCCTGTGGTCATCGCCGCGGCAACATCAAAGGTCAACTGATAAAGCCCGGTAAAGAACAGGGAGATATCCACCTCCTGTCCCACCCCTGTCCGTCCCCGGGCGTAAAGGGCGTTCATCACTCCGAAGGCTAAACCGAGTCCGGCCACGTTGTCTCCGAAAGCCGGTCGTGGATTAGGACCGGACATGCCGGGAATCGTCAATAAATGGCTGACGCCGGCCCTGGCCCAGAACACGGTGATGTCGTAGGCGGGGACATCCCGGTCCGGACCTTCCATACCGTGTCCGGTTACCGATCCATAGATCAACCGCGGATTTAAAGCATTAAGGATTTCGTATTCCATTTTGAACTTTTTCCGCTCGGACAATCTTAAATTGGTCAAAAAGACATCCGCCTTCTCCACCATTTTGTAAATAATATTTCTTCCCCCTTCTTTGGATAGATCGATGGCAACACTGCGCTTGTTGCGATTAAAGGCCTCCCAATTATAAGGGATGTCGGAGGGAATCCCGGCCGGGCCTCCTCCGGCACCGGCCTGGAGATTCCGCCAGGAATCACCGGTCACCGCGTGCTCGATATGAAGAACGTCCGCTCCGAAATCAGCCAGGTGACGGGCGCACATGGGTACGGCCGCCACCTGGGATACATCAAGTACTTTAATGCCTTCAAGGACCATGGAAATCATAAATTTTTTCCCTCCAGGGTTAAACGATGTTCCGCATCCGCTCTAATAGTACTCCTATTTTTTGGGAAAGAGTATAGGGGAAGAAGAAACCGGGATCAAGAAGAAAAACAGGGCAGGAGGGGAGTGGATGGTGATTGAATAAAACGAATCGGCTACTATACTGGATTTAGAAGGTTAAGTGGATAAGGATGAAATCTTTTGCAGCCGAGAGGATGCTTCTCTGAAACCGGTGATGATATCTTCAAATATCTCCTGCACCGAGGGACATCGGGTAATCAGGCCGGCCACCTGTCCGACGCTCCAGACTTTATTGATGGCATCATCTCCCCGGCTGAAGTCGGCCATGGCCTCCCAGAGCGGTTCTTCACCGCTCAGGTTCAGGGCGGTCGGATTTTTCCAGAGCCGGACGCTGAAGCGTTGGAACTGAGCGTCGATGGTGTCCGTATCGGACCCCCGGAGGATAGCCTCTTTGTAGTTCGGGTGAATCGGGCATTCCTGGCTGGCCAGAAAACGGGTTCCCATGAGAACGCCTTCGGCTCCCAGGGCCAAGGCGGCCGCCACTCCCCGTCCATCGGCAATTCCGCCGGCAGCTATGACGGGAATGGAAACCGCATCCGCCACCATGGGAATTAGCGGCAGGCTGGCCACTGCCTGCCGGGCGTTAAGCCCCCCCGACTCGTAGCCTTTGGTGATCACCCCGTCCACCCCTAAGCCTTCGGCATTACGGGCCTGGTCTACGTTCGCCACCACCTGCAATACGGTCAGTCCCTTCTCTTTTAACCGGGAAAGACCGGCTTCAGGACAACCGGCTGAGGATATAACAACCCCTATGGATTCAGCCAGACACCAAGCCATGACCTTCTGTGCTCCGGGGGTGGTCCAGGCAATATTGACGGCAAAGGGACTGGAGGTCTGTTTTCTGATTTCTTCCACCTCCAGGCGAAAGCGTTTCTCCGACAGACCGGCTGAGGCCAGGCATCCCAATCCTCCCGCTTGACAGAAGGCGGCCACCAGCGGGGCCGTCGATACCAGCCTCATGGGCCCGAGAAACAGGGGGACGCGAATAGAGCAGATCTCACAGAGACGGGATTTCATTTGAAGGGTTCTCCTGACTGAACATTTTTGATATCGATGAGTCAGCCATGCAACTAAGGTCCGAGGGGGTCTTATTTTTGGGGATTGTCCACCCTGAACTTGGGAACTTCTTTGCCGGGCCAATTGTTTACCTAAATCCAGAGCAGGCCTTCACCTAAGATCGAAACGGGCCGATCGGCTTTGCCGATCCAAAAAAAGGCTTCCTTCCGGAAGCCGGGGGTGTATGCCCTGCCTCGAATCAAACTTTGCTGGACGGGCCGGGATTGGGCGATAAGTTACCCTTTGGACAATCCCCAAAAATAAGACCCCCTCGGACCGTTCAACAATTTTTTAGTTAGACCTTTGCCGCCAACAGACGTCCCAGGATCATCCGCTGGATCTCCGAGGTCCCTTCAACGATTTGAAGCAGTTTGGCGCCCTGGTAGTAGCGCGACACAGGATATTCCCGCATGTAGCCGTACCCGCCGTGGATCTGCAAGGCATCGCTGGCCACCTTTTCGACCATTTCTGAAGCGAAGAGTTTGGCTGTTGTGGCTTCGAAGGTGTGGGGCCGTTCGTTATCTTTTAGCCAGGCGGCTTTCAAATATTGGTTGCGGGCCAACTCAATGGCTACGGCCATGTCGGCCAACTTGTGCTGGACGGCCTGGAACTCAAAGATAGGCCGGCCGAATTGGCGGCGTTCCCGGGCATAAGACAGGGCTTCGTCCAGACAGGCCTGGGCCAGACCAACAGCCAGGGCGGCAATGGCGATGCGGCCGGTCTGAAGGGAAGCCAGATGCTGGGCTAAGCCTTTGTTGGGATCTCCCAGCAAATTGTCGGCCGGGATGCGGCAGTCCTCAAAGACGATCTCGTGGGTGGCTGAGGCCTGCCAGGCCATCTTCTTGTACCGCTTCCCCAGGGTAAACCCGGGAGCGTCCTTGGGAACGATGAAGGTGGAAATGATTTTCTGCGCCCCTTTAGCCGACACGCTTTGGGCCGCTACCAGGACAAAGGTTGAATTTTCCAACCCGATGTTGGTGATGAACTGTTTGCTGCCGTTGAGCACCCATTGATTGCCGTCCCGGACGGCCGTGGTTCGCAAGGCCCCGGCGTCCGAGCCGGAGTCCGGCTCAGTCAGGGCGAAGGCCCCGATGATCCGGCCCTGGGCGACCGGGATCAACCATTGCCACTTCTGATTCTCGGTGCCGAATCGAAAGAGCTCCTCGCCCACCACGGCCGTGGTCACTTCGAGACAGGCGCCGACCGAAGAGTCGCCCCGGGAGATTTCCTCGAGGCAGAGATGATAACCCACCCAGTCCCCGCCGGATCCTCCCCAGGTTTCCGGGAAGGGGATGCCCATCATGCCCAGCTCAGCCATCTTTTGGAGGATTTCGTAGGGATACTCTCCCGTCTCGTCCATTTTTTCGGCCCGGGGACGGATGATCTCCTGGGCAAAATCCCGGGCCATGTTCCGGATCATGGTCTGTTCATCGGTCAGGTCAAAGTTCATCGCTGCCCTTTCTTGGGTTCAGGTTCGAAAATAGATTATCAAATCCCCCTCAATCCCCCTTTGCCAAAGGGGGACTTTAAAACCCCCCTTTATTAAAGGGGGGCAGGGGGATTTTCATGATTTGTGGCGCCCCCAGGGGCATGAGGGTTTAATCGGAAGAGGATAAGGTTCAGACTGGCCTTCCGGTTTGGGAAAGATCCTCCGGGCCACTAAGAGGCGAAGACTCCGGGGTGGTTTATCCCAGCCAGCGTTTTCGTCGCTTATAATGCTTGGCCTCCCGGTAGCTCTTTCGTTTTCCTTTAAGACTCAATCCCAGGTAGAATTCTTTGATGTCTTCGTTTTCCAAGAGGACCGGCGAAGGTCCATCAAGCACGATCCGGCCGTTTTCCATGATGTAACCGTGCTGGGCGATTTCCAGGGCAACGCGTACATTTTGCTCGACCAGCAGCATGGTGATCTTTTCCCGCTGGTTGACCTCCTTCAAAACCCGGAAAATTTCCTGGACCATCAGGGGGGCCAGTCCCAGAGACGGTTCATCCAGCAGGATCAGCTTGGGGCGGGCCATCAAGGCCCGACCCAACACCAGCATCTGTTGTTCACCACCGGAAAGATAACCGGAGGTATGATTTCGAAGGGCCTTGAGGGCCGGAAAATAATCAAAGACCAGGTCCAGGTCCTGACGGACCTCCCGCATCTCGGGGCGAAGGTGGGACCCAACCAACAGGTTCTGTTCGACGGTCAGGTGTTCGAGGACCCTCCGTCCTTCCATAACCTGAATGATCCCCTGGCGAACGATCTGGGTAGGGTCCATGTGCTCGATGCGCCGGCCTTCAAAAGTGATATGCCCTCGGGTGACCTCGCCTTCTTCAGTGTGCTCCAGGCCGGAGATGCTTTTCAAGGTGGAGGTCTTACCCGCCCCGTTGGCCCCGAGAAGGGCCACGATCCCCCCCTCGGGGACGGACAAGGAGATCCCCTTGAGGACCATGATGACCTTGTTATAGATCATTTCAACATTGGTCAGTTCCAACATGGGAATCCTCCCGGTCCGGATTGAATTGAACTATTGCGAAACCCACTTGGGAAAATCCGGGATGAGCACCCAGTCCTTGGTTAACAGCACCTGTTTGCCCCCTTTGACGGTGGTGATCTTTACCCTCAGGTTTTTGGTTGAAAAAGGGGCGTCCTTGGTGAAGGTCATGGTCGGGGCCAGCCCCAGAAGGTCTTTTTCGGTGAGCGGTCCCTGGAACATGGCATCATACAAGGCCTGCCCGGTGATTTTATTGGGACCGACCTTGGCCGCAGCCCTTTCTACCGCATTGAGGACCATCAACTGCATCAAAGAGGCCTGAACGCTTAAATTGCTCCAAAGGTCTTTGATGCCCAGCTTCTTACTATACTCGATGACGATCTTGGCTCCGGGGACATTGGGGTCCATACCCGGATCCATAGAATAGGAATCGTAATGGCCTTCGAGAAGCTTGATGTCCTGGGAGGCCACGGTGGACATGTCAATGCCGTTATGGGAGGCCATCAGAATAGGGATGTGGATCCCCAGTTCCTTCTGGGCCTGGATGGTGGAAATGACATGGGCCGTGTTGGTGGCGATCCAGATAAAGTCCGGGTTCAACCGGGACAGACGCCGGACTTCGGCCAGAAGGGAAACCGGCTTCATGGCGATCCATTCCGTGCCCAGGTATTCGGTCCAGGGGGTGGCCTTACAGAAGGACTCGATCCCGTTGATCATGTCCACGTAGGCCGGGGAGACCTTGGAATTGATGGCGGCGATCTTGATTTTACGGTCCTTGATCAGGTTCTGATGGGCCCAGTTGAAGAACCCGGCGCCCTCGTGGGCATAAGAGGGCCGCGGCTGAAAGACCCAGGTATTGGGCAGCCAGGCAAACCCGTAGGTGGCGGTGGACATAAACATGGGCACCTTGTCGTCGGGCAGGCGCTTCATCAGGGCGGTCACGTCCGGACCGCCCAGCCCCATGTGGGCGATAGGCTTGTCCTTGGACAGGATCCCCGGCCAGGTGCTGGCCACCACGCTGGGGTCGTAGCGCATGTCATACCCGACGTAATTAAGTTCGATCCCCAGCTTCTTGCCCTTGGTCTCATTCCACCAGGCGGTCAAGGCCTTGCGGCTTGACTCAAAAGGCGGCATGATTACGGCATAGGGTCCGGTGTAGTCCAGAGAGAGCGAGATGTTGTACGTGGCCGGCCAGACCGCCGTAGTCATCAAGACCAGGACCAAAGGCGCTCCTAACCAATAAATCCATTTCTTACTCATACACTGTTTCTCCTTTCGTTCTTTAGATTCGAAAATAGGGTTCAAGGTTTCTAGGGTTCGAGGGTTCAAGGAAAAAACCCTCGGATCCAAAATTCGTCATTCCCGTGAAAACGGGAATCCAGAGTTCTAAAAGGTCCGGCATATCCTGGATTCCCGCCTTCGCGGGAATGACGAGTTACGGGTCACTAATATAAATTTTCATGATTCGTGGGTCCCCAAGGGGCATGAGGGTTTAGATTGAAAAAAGGTTTTTCCGCATACTATTAATTAAACGTAAGTCAATAAATATTTTCTTCCTCGCCTCCCAGCCTCAGAGGTAGGGAAAGGGCCAAATGCGAAAAGAAGTTTTAAGGGTATTCCAACGGTGGTACAGCCCCCGAGGTTCATAAATGAGGAAAAGAATGATGATACCGCCCAAGAGGATGTTCATGCCCGCGAACCAGATGGCCGCACTGCCTGTTTGCGGCAGGTATTGGACCAGGATGGGCGCCAGGGCGGTGATGAACTCCTGCAGGCCCCGGATAAAGAAGGTGCCCAAGATGGCCCCCAGGATGCTTCCCAGACCCCCGACGATGAGCATGCCCATGTACCCGACGGAAAAATACAGGGTAAACTGATCCGCCCCCACATAGCGCAGGTAATAGGCCCAAAGCCCTCCGGCCACGCCGGCATAGCCGGCCCCGATGGCCAAGGCCA
>JACQYK010000279.1:7049-9541 GCA_016208255.1 Deltaproteobacteria bacterium
GATCCCGGTCATCTCGGCGGCGATATCGTTGTCCCGAATCGCGATCAGGGCCCGGCCTACCCGGGAGCGGACCAGGTTAAAAGCCAGGAAAAGCATGATCACCGCCGCACCCATGATGAAATAGTAGAGGGAGACATCGCTGTTGAAGGTGATCGGACCCAGGCGGGCCGGCTTTAGATTCAACCCGATGGCCCCCCCGAACCAGCGGTTGGGCAGGTGCATGATGATCAAGGGGAAGATGATCTGGGCGGCTATGGTGGTGATGGCCAGGTAAAAGCCTTTGATGCGAAGGGCCGGTATGCCGAAGACGGCCCCCAGCAGGGCCCCGCCCAGTCCGCCGGCGGGGATGGTAATCCAGAAGGGCCAATTGAAATTCACGGCCAGCGAACCGCAGACAAAGGCCCCCATGCCCATGAAGGCCGACTGGCCCAGGTTGAGCAGACCGGCATAGCCGGTGGTGATCTGAAGTCCGACCACGACAATACAGATCATGGTGGCCATGCTGATCATAGCGATGAAGCGGATGCTGAGGATCTGTGGAAGTCCGGCCAGCAGCAACAGTAGAAGGAGAAAAGCCGTCCATTGGGGCCGGGTTCTCAAATAAGCCAGGTGCTGCCGGTAGGTTTCAAAATGAACGCCGCAGGGTAATATGGCCATAGGTTACACCCTTTCGATGATCTTCCAGCCGAAGAGGCCTTGGGGCCGAAAAAGGAGAACGACCAGCATCAGGACATAGGGAAAGGCCTGAGAGCTGGCTCCGGCCGTATAGGGGTCAAGAAAGGCGGAAGCCCAGGACTCGCCTATCCCGACGATAATCCCGGCCAGCAGGGCGCCGCCGATGGATTCCAATCCGGCCAGGAGCACCACCGGCAGGGCATGCAGGCCGATAGCCGCCGCGCCGAAGGTCAGGACTTTACCATTCAGGAAGACCACGGCCGCGAAACTGGACAAGGCCCAGCCGATCATCCAGGCGATGGCGATGGAGCTTTTAACCGAGATCCCCATGGCTTGGGCGACCTGATGGTTTTCGGCTACGGCAGTAAGCTTGAGACCCCAACGGGTCTTTTCGAAGACCAGTGTCAAACCCAGCACAATGGCCAGGGAAATCAGACCTCCCCAGAATATGGAACTGGAAAAAAGGAGCGGCCCTATTTTCACCGGCACCCGGGGAAAGATGAGAGGAAAGGGCCGCTCTCCGCCGCCCCAAATCACCTGGGTGATGCCCTGGATCAGGATCATCAGGCCGATGGTGACCATGACGATGGCCCAGATAGGCTGACCGATCAGGGGCCGGAAGATGCCCCGCTCGATAACCAGTCCCAGGATCATGGCCACCACCAGCGATAAGGGGATCACCACCCAAAGCGGCAGATGGGCCAGGGCGATCAAGGTCCAGATGATGTAGGCCATGAAGATGATCACCTCACCCTGAGCGAAATTTAGAATACGGCCGGCCCGGTAAACCACGATAAAGGCGATGGCGATGATGGCGTAGAGCACACCCGTCAGGGTTCCGTCCAGCGTGTACTGGAGCAGATCAATAAAAGCCAGTTTATTCATAAATGACTCCAGGCCCTCCTCAGTTAATAATTGTCTCAAAGTAAAAATGACATAATAGGGCGGGGGGTTCTTTTTTTGGGGTTGTCCACCAAAACGCCCCATGCTTCTTTGCCGGGCAAATTATTTAACTAAATCTAAGGCAGGCCTTCACCCAAGCCGGAAACGGGCAATGGTGTATGCCCTGCCTCGAATCAAACTTTGCTGGACGGGCCGGGATAGGGCGATGTGTTACCCTTTGGACAACCCCAAAAAAAGAACCCCCCGCCCTATGTTAGACCATCCCTTCCGTTTTATGTCAAAATTATTGAGTCCTTAATAATAGTATTGATGCGGGTATTGGTCTTGACCAGGCCGGTCCGTCCGTCCCGGTATTTGACCGGCACCTCCGCTTCGTAAAACTCCTGGCCGCCGTAGACGGCCTCGATCAAGCCGCTGTAGCGCTCTTCGAGAAAACCCCGTCGTAGCTTCCGGGTGCGGGTCAGTTCGGCTTCGTCCGGGTCGAATTCCTTGGGCAGGTTGACAAAACGCTTCACCCGGGAAGGCCCGTCCAGGTTTTGGTTAACCCGTTCCAGCTCGCCGCGGATGAGGGCACAGACTTCCGGTTTCTGCGACAGGTCCGGGAAGGTGGTGTAAGGGATGCCTTTTCGTTCGGCCCAACGGCCCACGGTCTCGGAATCGATGTTGATCAGGGCGGCCACGAAAGGCTTCTGCTCATCCCCCAGGACCATGCCGTCTTTAATGAAGGGGCTGAACCGCAATCGGGTTTCGATGAACTGGGGGGGAAAATGGTGCCCGGTGGACAGCCGTTTTAGGTCTTTGACCCGGTCCAGGAAGATCAGATCGCCGTTCTCCTTGGTCCGGGTGGCGTCGCCGGTGATGTACCAGCCGTCTTTGACCGCCTCACGCATAGCCTCTTCATTTTTGTAGTACCC
>JACQYK010000280.1 GCA_016208255.1 Deltaproteobacteria bacterium
CCTCCCCCGAATCTTCCACAATTCCCTTGATGTCTTTCAGTTTATGATCTTTGCTGAAGGCCGACTCCGCCAGTTCCAGCAACCAGGACCGGACCACGCTCCCCTGGTTCCAGAGGTGGGCCACTTCCGCGTAGTTTAAGGTTTCGGCATAAGGGGAAGCTTCGAGGAGCTGAAACCCTTCAGCATAAGCCTGCATCATCCCGTATTCGATGCCATTATGGATCATCTTCACAAAATGCCCCGCCCCGGTGGGTCCGCAGTGCAGGTACCCCTCCCTGGGAGCCAGAGTCTTGAATAGGGGCTCGATTTTCTCATAGGCCGCTCTGGGTCCGCCGATCATCAGGCAGTAGCCCTTCTCCAGCCCCCAGATGCCTCCACTGACCCCGACGTCAAGAAAGAATATCTCCTTTTCCTTTAGAGATTCTGCCCGCCGGAGATCATCTTTGAAGTAAGTGTTTCCACCGTCTATGACCATGTCCCCGGGAGAGAGAATTTTCTTTAACTGGTCAAGATGGTCATCCACAGCGGTCCCGGCCGGGAGCATGAGCCAAACGATCCGCGGCTTGGTGAGTTTCTCCACCAATTCCGGGAGGGAATAAGCCGGACGGGCCCCCTCTTTAGCGATTTCATCGGTTTTTCGGGGGGTCCGGTTGTAAGCCACCACTTCCTGCCCTCCCCGCAGAAGCCTCCGGGCCATATTCAAACCCATCCGTCCTAAACCGATCATCGCAGTTCTCATGGGCCGACGTCCTTCCTAACGAGGTTAATTGGATTCTTTAAGTCTTTTGCGCCGTCACACCTACCGAATGGATTCCTTTGGCGCCATCCGGAAAAGAGCCGCTTCTGAATAAATGCCCCTTGAGCGGCCCTGACTCCTGTACTTTTCCTGATCGGTCAAATCCTCGAACTTTGATGGTATACCTATTCTCTTTTAAAGGCTTCCATTGATAACTCCACAAGGTCCAGGCCCACTTTGAAAGCGGTTTTTTAATATCAGCATCCTCCCATTTTTTCCCGCCATCCAGCGAAACCTGGACTTTGCTGATGCCGTATCTTCCGCCATAGGCAAGGCCGCCGATGACATAATGGCCGAAAGGGATCTTCTTGCCTTCCATGGGCATCAAGATCTGAGATTTAACCGGTATGATCGCCTCATCCGACCATCCCTTCTTCTCCCAATATCCCTTAAAGTCAAAATTGACGAGCTCTATCTTCGAAAGCCATTTGACATTTTTCATTCCATAAATACCGGGAACAATGACCCTGAGCGGATAGCCATGGATCTTTGGCAAATCCTTTCCATTCATCTTAAAGGCAAGAAACACATCCTCTGAGAGCGAAAGAGGGTAAGGGATGCTGTCTGAATAGCCATCCTCCGCGAAGAAAACGGTTTTTACCAAACCCCTTTTCGGCATGGCTTTTTCAATGATCTTCCGGAGGGTAACCCCTTCCCAGAGAGCATTCCCAATCGCATCTCCACCCAGAGGGTTGCCTATGCACTGAAGGGTTACAAAATCCAGCTTGTCCCTCATCGTTTGAAGGTCCTTCATGGTCAGGGTATAAGGCTTTTCAACCAGGCCCTCTATCCTCAATTGAAAGGTATCAGCATCGACATTAGGGATGGTTGAGGAATAATTGGTGATGTAGAATTCCTCATTAGGGGTAATTTCTTGGGCCATAAACCCCATAAAATTGACCGTTCCCTTCCTGAGTAGGGCATGGGCCTCTTCATCGGTCAACGCCTCGGCAAATTGATAAATCCCTTCAAAAACGGAAACACCGAATCCCAAACCCAGTGCCCCTACCCCAATCCTTTTTAAAAAACCCCTTCTGGTCGATTCCCTTTTCATGTTGAGTCACCTCTTTGTCTTTGCAGGGACCTTTCCCAATTATGATGGAATTCCAAGATTGGCTGTAAGTTTTTTATTTTAAGGTCTCCCTGGGACTTCGTCAAAGGAAAAAAGATGAGCCGGCCCAAAGGAGCTCTATTGTCCCAAGAGTCGGGATAAAGGGATCGAGGTAACCCGGTTAAAGTCAATGGGAATAAAACGAACTGCTCGAGACCGGCGGGAAAATCCCAAGCACCAGAGAAATCCCTTGCCAATGGCCGGCCGAAGAATTATTTTTAGGTTAAAGGCAGACACCGTTCGCTTTAATATGGTAAAAAGCTAAAAGAGTTTATATACCCTCACCCTCTCCCGCAAGGGGAGAAGGAACTTGGGTTTTCCCCTCCCTTGATCCGGTCGGCTTTGCCGACCTTTTTGAAGAGCTCGATGGAGTCGAGCGGCGGGAGGGGATGAAGGGGGGGTGACTTATTTCGTTTTATTTTTAGTCATTGGCTATGAGTAAAATATATCACCTGCAGGCAAAGGAATGATTATGTCCGGACCCTCTCGAAGAAGTTTTCTATCAAAGATGATTACAGGCCTGGGAGGATTAACCCTTTTGGGGGAACCTTGGATCTCTTTTTGGGCCAAGGCCTGGGGAAAGATTAAAAGAAAGGTTTTACCCCGGGGAACCGACCGTAACAGTTTAATCAATGAACGTCCTCAGGATCTGGACGCCAGAAATCTGGAAATCACCCCCGTCAAAGAATTTGGGATTATGGGATTGTCGGATCATCCGGTGAACCTGAATCTATGGACCCTTCAGGTCAAGGGCTGGATTCAAACCCCTTTGCGCCTGTCTTATCCTCAGGTCAGGGATCTGCCTTTTATAGAGCGAAAGGTCCTTTTGATCTGCCCCGGGTATTTTGCCAACCAGGGGTTGTGGAAGGGGATCTCCATCCGGACCCTGCTGGAAAAGGCCGGGGCCAAACCCGGGGCCAACTATGTAACCATCAGCGGGCCGGAGGGTTCTTATACCAAACCGGAACGTTTTCCGCTGAAAGAGATTCTCTCCGATCAGGTTTTTCTGGCCTATCAGGTTAACGGAGAGGATTTGCCCCAACAAAACGGATTTCCGTTACGTCTGGTGGCCGAAGATTATCTCGGTTATACCTGGGTTAAATATGTGGATACCATTGAGGTGGATAAGGTTTAATAAGACCTATTTGAAACTTCTCTATCTTGGTTTCCCTGGTTGGCGGTTAGTGTCCTGTAACTATACTGGCATTCCAAGGTCGTCGTTCCGGACTTGAGTCATTCGCCTTTGGGAACTTTAAGCTAAGACTCCAGTTGGCAGTCCGCCGGAATCCAGTCTCTTCAAGCTGGCTTCCGGCTTTCGCAGGAATGACTGAAATGACTACATGAGGCTGATCAGGGCCACGAAATCCCCCAGGGTCAGCTGCCCGTCGTCTTCCAAACGGTGGATGAGATCTTCGCGGCTATCGGGAAGGCGGACGTCCGGCGCAGCCGGCCAGGGACGGGATAAGGACTTGGTTCGCGACAGGCCAAACTGTTGTCCGATCCAGTCGATGGTCCGCCCGATCACCTGACCATCGAGGGGCAGCGTCATGTGCCCCTCATTAACTTCGGCACTCTGGGACAAGAGCTTCCCGGCGTTCAAGGCACTTCTCGCCGGCACCGTGCCGTCCCCGGCCACGGTATCCGAATAGTCTGCTGATCCGTCCTCCCCCAAGACAATCGTGCCGGTCGTGTTTTTTGTGGTACAGACAATGGCCCGGGTCCTTTTCAAGATACCCGGAGCCAGGTCACGCACCAGGTTAAGAGGAGAATTGAGTCGTGGATCTCCGGGTGAAAGGCGCGACAGCGGTCCCGGTGCAAAACAGGCGGGTTGGAGGAGTGCTTCCTGCTCGACCGGCATCATATCGAAAAGACCCCGGAAGGTCTGGATGGTGTTTTCGATGTCCTGAGCGGACTTCCGGCCCAGCAGTTTCAGGAGAAGAAGGTCTTTTCTTTCCGCGCGCATGGCCTGGAAGGTGCCGGCGGCCCCAAGGAAGGGGGAGCCCAATACGATGAAAGCCTTGACCGCATCGATCACGGAGGCCCTGGCTTCAAGTTTGGAAAAGGCATGGGTGGCAACGAGCCCGCCCATAGAGTGGGCCACAAGGGCTATCTGGATGCCAGGGTATTTCCTGGTGATGGCCTCGATCCGAGCAGCCAGGCCCTGGCCCAAGAGGTCTATAGGCTGCCGCCAGTCAAAGGGGGCGTATTCGACCACCGGTCCGAATTCCTGGATCAGGGCCAGGGCCAGACGGTCATAGATGAGGGGGATTACGCCGTAGGCCTCAATCAGAACGGAATCATCGGCATCCGGTATCCGTTGGGGAAGGGGAACCGGGGCACTGGGAGTTTTCCTCCTCCCCTCCGTTTCCCATTTGAGTTTCAGTCCATCAAAATCGTCGCCGAAGATAAGGTTCCAGGGGTCGATCCATACCCCACCCAGTTTCCCGGACCGGTCATGGAGAAGGGAACCCATGATGCCCGGCAGTATAATAATACGACGCTCTTTCTCCGAAAACTGGCCGCTTTTTCCATCGGATGGGGACTTGATCGTCTCCTTTGGGGGATCGAGCCTGTCGAGCTGTTTGGCCGTGTCGGCCACCACTTCCTTACAGGGGCCGAGTATCTCCTGGCGAAGCCGGTCGATCCAATCCTCTTTGGCGCCTGAAAGTACGGCTGCCAGAACATGGCGGGCGTTATAACGATCCAGACCGGATACGGGTGTGGGGATGGGCAAGGTCTCAATGCCGGGGACCACCTTTTCGACTCGGGGGTAAACCCTCCTTAGTAAAGCCCCCCATTTTGTTTCTCGAGCGAAGTTGAGACCCATATAGAGGGCGTCCGTGCTTCCTGCCTGCAGGGGCCGGAAGTTCCCCGGGGCATAGACCGTTAACCCGCTGGCCCTCCCGCAGGAGGCAAGGATGGTAAGTTTCAGGGTCTTCCGGGCGACGCTTGCTGCTTTGGAACCCTTTTTTTCCGGTTCTGCGGCGGCATCCAGAAAAGTACCGAGATCACAGTAACCGTCACCCGGTCGGGGACTGCAATCAAGGGCCTGGCGGCGAAGATAATGGAATCCGGCCGGGTCGGTCATCTTGGCCCAGCTGCTGATATTCCGGGCCAGCAGAGGAATCTTCTCCAGATCAATGGCGCTCAAGGTCATGTCATCCTGATAGGCATCACGGTAGGCGCGGACGATGTCTCCGGCAAACTGGGTGGGCGGTGTTTTCGGATTTTTAGCCAAACCGCGGAAAGCACGGCTGTACCACCAGCCGTCACCGGGTTCAGTACGCTCGCTGGCCACGAGTATCTTGGCCATATCATGGATCTGATAAGCCACTTCGATCATGGCCATGAGACAGGCGTCGAAACCCAGGCGGTCAAGCTTCCGACCAAGGGCCTCCCTTATCTGCAGCAATGCTTTGCGCAACTCGACATTGTCCAGGAAATCTCCGGCCGTGTCATCATAACCGTAGCCTCGTGTGGGCCCCTGTTCCAGGATGGATCGCCGGGTGCTGCTGAAGAATCCCAGCCGTCTCTGGGCCAGCCGGGCCGCTGTTCGGGGGTTTATTGATCCGCGAACAGCGCGATAGACATTCTGATCATCGTGCCCGCTGCCATGCCCCCAGAGCACCAGAGCGGTCCTTTCCGCAGGGAACAGGAAGTTCGCCCACTGTACAAAATCGACCAGGGTCCTGGTGCTCCCGGTGTTGAGATCGCCATTGAAACGCTCGATCCGGTCAGAAGCCAGGTCCGTTCCCTTCCGTAGACGGTAACGGTAGCTGGCGTTTACGGTGGCGTCGTCTGTCTGGACAATGAAATGGACCGAATCCGTCGATCCAACCTGTTTGATCTCCGCCAGATCCTGGGAGATGGCGTATTCGATACCGTCGGGGCTGCGGTCATCTCCGGCCATGTAGACCAGGACCGTCCATTGGGCCGGTTTAGATATTGGGACGAGAGGTTTGAGCACCTCGAACCGCCGACGGAGATTGGCCGAGACCCCCGATACCGACCGGCGAACCGATTTCATCCACTTGATCCGGGAGGCCAGGACCGTCTCCAGTATCAGTGATAATACAAATTCCCGGTCCCATCGGACCGGATCGGGAACCGGATCAAAAATTTTGTATTTTTTCCCGGCAGCCTTGTACTCGCCGATGCGCTGATCTATGTCCCACCCCCCGGGGTGGATGTCCTTCCGGTGTTTCTCGCTGAAGCTGAGCTTGCCTTCACCGTCGTGGTTGCGCAAGCGATCGAAATTATCCTGACCCAGGGCGTTACGAACCGCATCGAGCATGCGCCGCGCATAGACGGAGGAAAGGGCCACATCAGCCGCCTGGAAGTCAGGATTTTCCACCGTGGAAGCGTGTTCGCCATTGGTGATTCCCTTATGCACGGCCAGGTCTTCCACACCGTGAAGAGCGTACCCCAGCCAATAAAGCGACCAACGCCTATTATCCTGAGCCAGGGCGGACCGGCACTGTTGGAATCGGGCCTCTACCCAGGCCACGTAGTCCCGGATGGCTTGGTCGATGATGGCGGTTCTCCTGGCCTGGTCCGCTGCGCACCGGTCGGCCTCATCCGGTGTCTGGGCATGAGCGGCCACGGTCCCGAAGTCGTAGAAATCCGGGTCCTGAGCCGCATCGCAGAGGATATTGCTTCCGGGTGAGGAGAAGCCCATTTCCTCTATCACCTTGCCGGTAACCTCCCAATGACCGATGTGTCCCCAGGGCGGGTAGATGCCCCCCGAAGGCAGCCTCGTCCCCGGCCCGGGCCTGACGATGTAATCCCACTCCTTGGGTGACCTTTTCATGTTGTACCTCCCTATAAAAGAAGTACTGTTTTTATATCCCTTCTCCTATTATTTACAAAATCTGTGCCGTATCACGCTATGGTAAAGATATCAGTTGGTTATTTATTTTTTGGAATATAGAAACAGGGTTGCTTTTGCACAAAATCTTGTAAATTGCACAATTTTCTGGGTTGTTTATTTTTTGTGGATAGGTTCCAATAAAATAATACCAACCACTGTTATTCAAATGGAAAAATCTTGTTCTTTTCCTTGGCCGCTGCCTGGACTAGATCGATATCACTTTCGAAAATGGCCGACCGTTCAGCCGATTGTTTTGGGACCAGGGTGATGGATCCGGTTGGGCAGGTGGAGACGCATAATCCGCAGCCGATACATCGATCCTTGGTAATGACCGAGACATCATCCGCAATCTCGATGGCCTTTACCTGACATCGCTCAAGGCAGGTTTCACAGGCCGTGCAGGTCTGGCTATCAACCGCTGCATAGTAGTTGGATTGGGCAATGGCTGTTAAATTATTATATTTGTTGATATGGGCCATGGCCTTGCAGCAACAGCCGCAGCAGTTGCAGATGAACATTTTGCCGCCCTTGTGGTTCGACGAATGATGGACCAGCCCGCTCTCCTCGGCCTTCGACAGGATTGCCTGGGCTTCTTCTTTTGAAATTTCCCTTCCCAGTCCATTTTCAATATAGTAGTCCGCTGCCAGATCAAAGGACAGGCAGGCCTCCAAGAGCTTGTCGCAACCATGCCCCATTATTCCGGCTTCCTTCCGGCAAATGCAATCGGCCACGGCGAACCGGTGACTGGACTCGATTATTTCGGAAACTTTTTCGTAAGGCTGAACTTCGGAACGGTCCTGAATTTCCCTTTCTATGGGTATGACCCGAAACCCAGCCGTCTGGGTTCGCCCCCTTTCGGGGACCATCCCTTCCTCGAAAAATTTTTCATAAAGGGGGATATTGTCCTTATTCATATTATTCAACTGGAACTCCCAGATACCCACCATCCAGGGGGCCATGAAATAAAAGGTCTGTCCTTCGATGGTGCCGCGCAGAATCAATCCTTTTTTTGACATCTTATACAGGACATCGGCCAGTTCCGATTCCGGACGACCGATCCTTTTCGAGACGATATCGACGGA
>JACQYK010000314.1 GCA_016208255.1 Deltaproteobacteria bacterium
TTTTATCGTATTGAAGGTGCTGGCGATTTCGAGAGCCTCCTGCATCCTGCCCCTGAACTCTTCATCGGTCATCCGGGTACGGGAGCAGCCGACAATCAGGAAGGGGTGAGGCAAGGCCTTATTTAAGAACAAAGAATAGAGGGCCGGGATCAGTTTTCTGGCGGTCAAATCTCCTGAAGCCCCCACAATAACAATGGTACAGGGATCCAAGATTCCCGCTGCTATGGAATCCTGACTGGACCAGGCCGGATTGTCGGTATTGGTTCGGGCCGCTACGACCTCCACCGAATCATTTGACTTTTCCTTGTTGTTATTCATCGAAGATCCCTGTCTGGCCTTGGTCTATCCTGTTTTTTACCGGTCCCCACCACGGCATGACCTCCGAACTCTCGACGCAGGGCGGCCACCAGTTTGTCGGAGAAGTTGTCCTTGGCCTTCGAGCGGAAACGGGCCATCAAGGATAGAGTGATAATCGGAGCGGAAACCCCGGTTTCTATGGCCTGGTCCACGGTCCAGCGGCCCTCCCCGGAATCTTCTACGATTCCTTTGATGTCCGCAAGCTTATGATCTTTGGTGAAAGCCGCCTCCGCCAGTTCCAACAGCCAGGACCGCACCACACTCCCCTGGTTCCAGAGATGGGCCACTTCCGCAAAGTTGAGCGTTTCAGCATAGGGGGAAGCCTCCAGGATCTGAAACCCTTCACCGTAGGCCTGCATCATTCCGTATTCGATACCGTTATGAACCATCTTCACCAAATGCCCCGCCCCGCTGGAACCGCAGTAAAGGTAACCATCCCGGGGAGCAAGGGTCTTGAACAGAGGCTCCAATTTTTCATAGGTAGATCTGGTCCCCCCGATCATCAGACAGTATCCCTCCTGAATCCCCCAGATGCCTCCACTGACCCCGACGTCGAGAAAAAATATCTCTTTATCTGTTAGAGATTCTGCGCGCCGAATATCATCCTTATAGTAAGTGTTTCCACCGTCAATTACGATGTCGCCGGACGCGAGTAATTCTTTGAGCTGAACAAGATGGTCATCCACTGCGGCCCCGGCAGGCAGCATGATCCAAACGATCCGCGGCCTGGGGAGTTTTTCCACCACTTCCGGGAGGGTATAGGCAGGCAGGGCCCCTTCTTTAGTCAATTCATCCGTTTTTTGGGGTGTCCGGTTGTAGGCCACCACTTCGTGTGCTCCCTGCAACAACCGCCGGGCCATATTCATACCCATTCGACCCAAACCAATCATCGCTAATTTCATGTACCGACATCCTCCCTCTTGTGGTGTTTGTCTGATTCATAGCCTCCGGCGAGCCATTCGATTCCTTATCTTTTTTTATCCGCAGGCCCTTCCTTTTAAATGAAAGAAAAATTTAAGCCCTTTCTTCATCCGGTCCGAAAATATTTTAGGCGAAAAAAAAGTTCCGGCCACCCGTTGGTTGATCTCTCCTAATGTGGGGTAGGGATGGACCGCTGAGGCTAAAGTGGAAAGCTTGACCTTGCCCTTTAAAAAGGTGACCCATTCGCTCAACAATTCCCCGGCCTGGGGGCCAAGGATCTGAACGCCCAACGGTTTCTCTTGTTTATCCAGGATCATCTTTATTCGTCCCACTTTTTCCCCTTCGGCCAGACTGCGATCATTATTGAAGAAGGCTTCGGTCCAGACGCAGTACTCCAGGCCGGCTTCTTTGGCACTCTTTTCATTCATTCCAATGCTGGCCAGTTCCGGATCGGTGAAGGTGCACCAGGGCATGAAGGTGTAATCGGCCTTTCTCGGCAGATGGAAAATAGCGTTGCTGATTACGATGCTGCCCTCATAGCCGGCCGCATGGGTGAACTGAAAGGCGCCGGTCACATCGCCGGCTCCATAAATATGTTTCTGGGTAGTCCGTAATCGCTCATCCACCTGCAACCCCTTCCGATCAAAGACCACCCCGATTTGATCAAGACCGAGTCCTTTGAGGTTGGGATCCCTTCCCAAGGCCACCAGGATCTGCTCCGCTGCCAGGTGAATTTCCTGACCGGTTTTAGTTTTGATAAGAACTTCCCGTTCACTTCCCAGATCACTAACAGAGACTACCGAGGTGTTCAGATAGAAAGCTACCCCTTCGGAACTTAGAACCTGCATCACCTCATCAGCCAAATCCTTATCCTCTTTGGTGAGGATCTGGCCGCTCCGCTGAATGACGGAGACCTTTGTCCCGAGGCGGGAAAAGGCCTGAGCCATTTCAATCGCGATGGGGCCGGCGCCTAAAATGATCATCGACCTGGGGAGATGGTCCAGAGAAAAGATTTCTTTGTTGGTGATATAGGGAGTCCGCTCCAGCCCTTCCAGGACCGGGATATCCGGTGAAGAACCGGTGGCGATAACCCAATTTTTAGCCGAATAGTTAGAGCCATTAAGCCGGATGGCATGTAGTCCACGAATACGGGGTCTCCAAATTCCACCTTGGCGCCGAGACTGCAGAACCTCTCTTCAGAATCATGTTTCTGGATGGTGCCGATAACCGACTGGATCCTTTTCCTGATCTCCCCGAAATCTACGGGGGGTATCTCTGGACCAGCAGCGTTTTGGCCCCCAATTGAGCGGCCCCCGAGGCCACGGTCAGTCCCGCTGACCCTCCCCCAATAATTCCAACGTCATAATCATATTTTGGCATGGAGTATTCCTCCCTTCCCTTGGATTAATTTTTCATTGCTTCTGGGACAGATTCTTTTGGACTTCTGGACTACCCTTGAACCTGGTTCCCCGATTGCCAACCCCCGTTTATCGGCAGCATAAAGAAATCAGGTTTGACTTTCAGAGGAAATCGGCATTTATGAGCTTATTAACGGCCATTGAGTGACCAGTCATAATCCAGATATTCAATCTTGATTTCCTTTTGATTCCTCACCAGCCTCTCTTTGAGGTCTCCCTTGGCATAGCGGATGAAAAAACCGACGATGTCCTTATTGAAATCTTCAGAGTACCATTTGAAAATGGGATTCACATAAAGGATTTTTCCTTCCAGGCGGTTTCGAAGAGGGGCATTGATGAAGCGTTCGGTCATGTCAGTCAATTGTTGATCCAAGACTTCACCACGGAAGGGTTCTGACATGAGGGGAGGACAGCCTTTTGAGGCACAATTGACCGCGAAATGAATCCGGGGGTCCTTGAAACGGGGTCTAAGGATATCGTGCTCAATGTTGTCCAGGGTCAGAACCTCTCCGGTTATTCGGACGATTTTCTTTTGCCAGGGGCTTTTGAACAGGCTGCCGAGATCTTTGATTGATTTGATGGAAGGATATTTGCTTAAAATCAGTTTGATGGTCCAGGAATTATAAGCATTGACAAAAAAAGCAAACTGCTCCTTTTGAGAAAGGACCTTCAGGTCGGTGTTCTCTAAAACCCTGAGATAGCCATCGAGCTTGGCCTCTTCCTTTTTGAATCCCTGATAATCCACCACCCCGTTGCTAACATACTTCTGCAAAAGCTCGCCGTACAATCGGGCCGACGATTCCCAAGACACCAGGCCCTGGATCAAGAGGAAAATCAATCCGGCCAGATAGCGCCTATTTGGTCTGTTCATTTCGAACCTCTCCTCTCTGCCTTCTTCGGCGATTTGGATTTATATCGACATGTGTATATTAGGACATAGGGCAGAACACGAAAACCGCGACAGTCTGTCAAAAGAACTTACGGGCAACAGAAGAGACTGAACATCCCCCTCCATACCTTAAGAGGACCCTTTTCTGCTTCCCAAGTTCAATGATCCCGCCTTTATGAATAATCTTGAAGGTCATCAGAGTCTATCCTTCAAGGTCTTTTTTCATTCTCTCAAATTCTTCCTTTGCGATTTCTCCCTTTGCGTAACGCCCTTTCAAAATATCCAGAGGGGTTTCCTTTAGCGTTCCACTTGAGGTTTTCACTTTCGTGCTTTGAATGATAAAATAAACAACAACGCCAATAACAATAATAAACAATATCCACATAAACATTCCTCCGTAACCGTAACCATAGTTCATCATATGGTTCCATCCACCGCCACCCATGTGGCCGTATTTTCCGTCACAGCCCATCATCAACAAGGCTGTGATGAACGCCGCGGCTATGTATAAGGATCGATTCATGAATTTTTCCCTCCTTCTCGTTTTTTGGGCATCCAGGGCTTGTCACCCTCCCTGGCGATATCGAGACAACCAATTGTAACAATTTACTAATTTATTTTATGGAACAGTTAATAATTATTCTCGAAGGCATAATAGGGGCTTTTCTCCATTCTCCCCTTGTAAATCATATGCCGGTGGACCTCGGCGGCCATCATGATGTGAGCGCCGGAGACTTCATCCAGACTGTATTGGCAGAGAAGAAGCCCGTTTTTCACAGGAGGCATAAGAGACGGTATTTCCTCAAAAGCCCTGAGAGCAGTCAAGTTCCACCCTTTTCGGAGGGTCCAAATCATATCCCCCAACACTCTGAACTTGGGGGTTTTATCTGCAAAGTCCTTCAGATAGCGTATCATTCTGTCCGGTGAATCCATTCCCGTGGTTATGTTCAACCTTCCGTTTTGGAGCCATAGTCCAACAGGGTGCCCCTCCCCCTTCAGTTTCTTCAGAAGTTCCTTGCTTCTTTCGGGCGGCATGACGGCGAGCACACTTTCTCCCTCCCTTACCGCTTCAAGCAGGTAGGGTATAGACACAGACAGCCCTTCTTCTTTCCCCGTGTAAAAGTTGGTCAGGTGGGAACCATCGGGCACCAAATGCCCTCCGAAACCTAACGGCTTCAATCGATAGTATTGGGAACCTTGAAGAAATTCCTCCAGGTCGCTTTTCCGAAAGCGTCTCTCCCGCCTTCCACCTAACCGATAGCACTTGAGTTTTTCCGAATTAGTCCAACGTCTTATGGTCATCTCGGAGACGTTCAGGAATTCAGCCGCATCTTTTATGTTCAACAAGTTTTCCATCTTATACCTTTAATTTTCCCCTTCTATTGCCTATAAAAAACGATCTTGAATTTCATTTGCTTTATTTTTACTTTACATTACTTTATTATATTATATGATACAATTATCTAATCTAGTTGTAAATACTATAAAGCCTGTATTTTAATTAAAAAAATCATTTATTATTATCATTTAATTTAAGCAGAATTAAGCTTGGATGACAAACCTGGTCAATTAACCACAAACAACATCCCAAATAACAAGAGGAGCAAAAAGTATGTCCCTGGAAGAAAAAGTCAAAGAATTCGCACTGGATTCCGGTGCTGATTTCGTCGGAATCGCGCCAAGGTCCAGGTTTGAAGACACTCCCGGTTTCTCAGACCCCAAAGCTTTGCTGCCCGATTTTCGGTCGGTAGTTGTTTTTGGCATTGCCATGAATCGTGGAGCATTAAAGGCCTGGTTTAGCAAGAGCAACAGGAGACCGCTCGTTCTTCAAGACAAGCTGGCTACGGAGGAGATAGACCTCATTTCCATGCGTCTTTCTCGATGGTTGGAAAAACAGGGTTTCCCTTCGTTGTTCATTGCCCAAAATGGTTTTTACAATGCCCTTCGAGGACGTCCGGACTTCTCGCACAAACACGCGGCTGTAGCCGCCGGTCTCGGACGGTTGGGTCTATCTTCAAACTTTGTTCATACGGGGTATGGTGCCTCCGTTCATATTACCTCAGTGATTACGGAAGCGGAACTGACACCGGATCCACTCGTTTCGGATGAAAACAATCCTTGTTCCGGTTGCCGAACCTGCCTTCAAATCTGTCCGATGCAGGCTATGAAATCGGACCAGCAGATGTCGTTTTTCATGGAGGGAAAAGAGCATGTTCATCAGAAGCTGGACGGACTTCGATGCGCCTGGGGATGCGCCGGACTCAGCGGGCATGAATATAAAATAGGCAACCGCACCGTCGGCACATGGGCTTACAATAATATACCTTTACCGGAAAAGAGGAGAGACTTCTATTATAAATTTTTAGAAGCGGACCGTTTTCTTCGGCACCCCAAGGAATTAGCAGAAATCATTATTACCGGCGGGACGGAGTATTGCGGAAACTGCGCTAAAATCTGCCAGGGATCCAAAGAGGAAACAGTTGCCATGATGAAACTCCATTTGAATTCCGGCGTGATTGATATCCCGGAAGACGCCAGCCTGTTGCTCAATCTGACGACTGCAAATGCGAGACTTGATAAATACCATGTCCCGGAAGAAGAAATCAAAGCCTTATTGCAAGGCTAAATGTACTATCTTTATCAGGTATCGATATATAAGGAGAAAAGAAAATGGCCCGATTAGACCGTATCCCTGAACCCATGAGGAGTCACTTGGAGAACCTTCCCTGTCCCGCTTTTGAAACCATGCCTTTCGTCAAGGCTCCACCAAAAAGCGAAAGAAGGGTAGCCATAGTCTCCACCGCCGGCCTCCACTATCGGGGGGACAGACCCTTTACCCTGGGCTCGGAAGACTTCCGGGTCATCCCGGGAGACATCAAGGCGAACGACCTGGTCATGAGCCACGTTTCAACCAATTTTGACCGGACCGGGTTTCAAC
>JACQYK010000274.1:0-3217 GCA_016208255.1 Deltaproteobacteria bacterium
CCGTTAAAGGCGGTTACGCTGCAAAAGGTGCAGTTCAGCGGGCAGCCCCGTGTGGTCTGAATAGCTCCGAAGGCATATCCCGTATTAAGCAAATCATGGCGGGCCAAGGGGACATCGCCGATCTCGGCCAGCCCTCCGTCATACCGGCGCTTCAGACTCCCTTGCTGGGCATCCTCCAGGACCTGCCGCCAGATGCTCTCAGCTTCCCCGGTGACAACCGAGTCCACACGCTCCATGACCTCCTCCAGGCACATGGTGGCGTGAATACCGCCCATGACCACGGGTACGCCCAGACTCCGGAAGTAAGCGGCCACTTCATAGGCGCGGTTGGCCTGGGAAGTGAAAGAGGTAATGCCCACCAGGTCCGGCCACGGCATAGCCGAATAGTCCGGCACACCGACGTTCTCATCGACAATCGAGATTTCCCACTCCGGCGGAGTCATTCCCGCCAGAACCATAAGACCGAGGGGTTTCCAGACCCGGTAACGGTTCCAGCGGCTCTCCTTGACTTTGGTGATGGCGACCAGCGGATTTGAAGGATTGATCAAATATAATCGCATAGCCTGTATTCAGCCTGGGTATGGAGGACCTTGTCTCCTGTTTTCGTGATTGATTTGTTTAAATTCCTAATCCTTGGCCTAACCATTCTTTGTGGTTTCTTAATCTCTCCCTTTTATCATTGTTTTAACCGGAACGGGTTTTTAAATTAAGAGGATCGTAGGGAAAGGTGAGGCTTGGTTGACTGGATGGATCTTTTGAGACATGGGTTCGGGCCATAAATCTCCTTAAGATCTTTAGTAACTTACAAATAAAATTCTACTCAAATTGGATAGAATAATTTTTAAAATACTTTTTTCCTTCACCAGTAGAGTAGGGAGGGGCGAACCCCTCCCCCTCGTCAAACCGGACGTGCGGATTTCCCGCATCCGGCTTTCCCTTGGACTTCACCAAATGGCACACGTAGGATAACACACATGCTTCCAACTTCGCTATCCAGCACAGCTTCTATCTCCGAGAGAAGTGATTTACTGAAGTTCACAAGACTCCAGCCTTTCCATAATGGGACATACGTCCAAGCAGCACCAATCTCTTCTGACTCCGCACGTCCAAGGCAAGGCCCCTTGGCTCCATCCTGTTTCCGGGACTTCTCGGCTACTATGGGCCTCTCCGACTCCCATCTGCGGCAGACGGCACGGTTATTTATTCCCGCCTATCCTGTGGTTCCTACACCACGCCGCAGAGGGTCTCCCAGGTTCCTCGGTCCATCTTTCCGTGTGCGCTTTCCCCTTTCACCCCGGGGTGCCTTGCAGGTGCATACGCCCGTTGCTTCCCTGCAAGTGTCAGGCTTGGCCATCTCTGGAAGGTTGGCCACACCCACTTTGCGTAACGAGGCCGATTCGGGTTCGCTTGCGCTAAGGCTCACACGTTCGCGGTCCGGGGCTCTCCACCCCTTCGCAACCAGGTCTACCCCCAGTTGCCGGTCCGCTTCCTACGTTCAGTTACCCTCACGCAGGGGTCCGCCGCTACATGGTGAACGGGCAATTTCAATGACTGACTCCTTTCAGTCAGCAAGATGTACCAGTCTTATCCTGGCGCTCCGGAGGCGCGGAGGGACCACGAAATTTTTTATGAGGAAACGGGAGATGCAGGTAATGGGAAACCGGATATAATTTAAATCAAGAAATATCCAAGACCGCTTTAAGAGCTTGTTCAACAGCCGTCATTTTTTTGGAGGGCATTGTTCCGGCCAAATTCAGCTTTCCGGACCGGGGATCAATAAAACGGGCTGGATCCAGGGACCGTATCTGGAAACAGAGAAAAACCGTGTCTTCAGGCAAGCCGGTTTCTTTGGCGCTGACCCTTACGTTCGTCGGATACTCATGGGTAACATTAGAAGACTTGGTTCCAACTACTACAGTAATGACCAAAGGTTGACGATTGATGGCATCAGCCGAGACAACCAGGACCGGGCGATAACCGGCCTGTTCGCGGCCTTTGGTCGGCATCAACTCCACAAAATAAATTTCTCCCCGCTTAATCATCAACGTTTAACCCATCCTTTTCCGTCTTGAGAAACTCTTTCTTTATGATACGGCATTCGTTAAGGATTTCAGGGTCCGAGCCCATCTGATTCATAATTTCTTCAAAGGCTCGTTTTTTTCTTCGTGCCGTAAAGTTCTCCAGCGCGATGATAACCAGTCTGTTGAAATTTTCCCCTATCTCGCTGGGAGCTACGGATTTCGCTTCATCGACCAATTTTTTAGGAAGGGCAATACTTCTGCGGACCAGGGCTGATTTTATTTGTGATTTCATTTAACACCTCCATTGACATTAATTTACACCTGAAAATGGTGAAAATCAAGAGGGAAGTTGGGATTATTCTGGAGGTTGATCTTTCGGCTCTGTAAAAGGGGACGTTGTCCACTGAGTTCACTAACTCATTCTTGAGAAATAAGAATAGTAATTAAAAGTGAATCCTGTGGACAACGTTATATATTGAAATAAGCAAAGGATAGGCCCTTAGGCCGGGACCTTTCTTTTCTAATTATTGGTATTGTTTCTTCAGGCGGATCAATTCAAAATCGCTGGGCGGCAAGACTCCAGTCTGCGGTTGCCAGTACTCGATTCTCGGGCCCAAGCCATAACTATGATAGATCGCCCAGAGAAGGACTTTAATACGGCTTTCCCGGATGGCTTTGGAGATTTTTTTGCCCGAGGCAATCCCTTCAGCCTCGGTCATGGCGGACATGCCCTCCGTAATCGCCTTTTCAATCTCCGGGGTGGTGTTGTAACAAAAAGGCATATAACTTAAAAAATTACCGGCGGCATTGTTTGCAGCCGATCTCTGGGCGCCAAACCAGAGCGGTTGCTCAAAAAGCCCCTGAAACTTTTTCCCCATTAATTTTTGGATCCAGGCACCGGGTTCCATAAGATCGAGTTTTATTTTTATCCCCACCGCTTCCAGGTTGGAGGCAATCGCCTCCATCCAATAGCGGTCGGCCGGGAGGGGGGAAAGTACGGTTTCAAAGCCATTGGGATATCCGGCCTCGGCCAGGAGTTTTTTGGCTTTTGCCGGGTTGTAGGGATCGGGCTTGATGGTCTTATCATGCCCCAGGGTGATGGGGGAGCAGAAATCACCATAGGGCTCGGCTGTGCCAAATAGGATTTTTTTTGTGATCCCTTCCCGGTCGATAGCCAGGCTGACCGCTTCCCGGAC
>JACQYK010000274.1:3287-6641 GCA_016208255.1 Deltaproteobacteria bacterium
TGGGTTCTGCCGAATTCAAATCGGCAAAAACCAGACAGTTCAGCTGGGTGTATTTGGCAAACTCCAGCCGCAGTCCGGGGTCCGATTTCACCTCCGGAATATTCGGGGGCATGAGTTCGTTGATGTCCACCTCACCGGCCTTCAGCATTGCCAGACGGGTGGCGATATCGGGCACATAGAGCATTTTCAGGGTCTTTATGGCCGGGGTGTGCCGGAAATGTTTCTTGACCGCCTCTACCTTCCAGTAAGAATCCTGTTTATATTCCACCCACTTGAAAGGCCCGGTGCCGATCGGTTTGTCGGCAAAGCCTTTATCTCCTACCTGTTCCCGGTATTTTTTAGGCATCATACCGGCCGCCCACCAGAGGCTTCCCAAAAAACCCTGGTCCGGTGCGTTCAAATGCACCCGAACCTGGTAGGGACCGGGGATTTCTATCTTGGTGAGGTTCCGCTGCCACACGGGTGCAAGAACGAACCAGAGGTCTTTGCGCAGGTAGGTCTCCAGGCTGAATTTTACATCTTCAGCCGTAAACTTGTCGCCGTTATGGAAGGTGACGTCATTCCGGAGGAAAATATCAATATGCTTCCAGTCGGGGGAGATTTTCCAGGATTTGGCCAGGGACGGCAGCATCTTTTGCTCACGATTAACATAGGTCAGAGAGTCGAAAATGGTCCTGGCCAGAAAAGGGGCCCCGCTTCTCTGGGTAGCCGAATCGCCGCCGACCTGATAAAAACGAGACCAACCGGTGGCCATGACCACTTCTCCTTTCGCCGATACCGCCATCCCGGAGGAGGGGGCTAAGAGCATTACGGATAAAAAAAACAGAAAACAGAAAAAAATATTAAGTCTGAATCCTTTCATACAATTACCTCCTTACGGTAATGGTCGTATTGTCAAAATCTTTTTACTTTTTGACTTAAAAGCATATTAAAAATAATCCTCTTTGTGCCTATTTTCCCTACAATTGTTTTAAGTTTCTCTCATCCCCTATTGACAGGCTTTCAGCGCCAAATCTGCCAACGCCCCCAGGCGATAGTAGGAGTTGACCCAGATCAGGTTGCCGTTGGTCCGAAAGGCAAACCCCAGCCGCCGCTCCGGGTTTCCGCCCACCCCATGGTGCAGGCTGCACCGGCATGGCCGAACATAATGCCGGGAGGTCCAGCCTGACCCTATCCATGCCACATGAATCCCTTTATGCAAATTCACCGTTCCATAGCCGTTCAAGGAACGCTTGCCAGGGGATCGATTCAATCTTTTTTGTTAACTGGCGGGGCTGCTTTTCCAGACAAACCAAAAAACATTTTTTAACCGGTCCATCATCTAACAGGGTCTGCAGAGAACGGATATCGCTTTCGTGAATGCGGGATGAACCTTTTACTTCCACTGCCAGGGCCTTGTCGTTTATAACGAAGTCCACTTCGCGTCCGGTTGATGTCCGCCAAAAGGTTATGGCCATTTCGGGATCGCGGTAGGCCTGGTAGGCTTTTAATTCCATCAAAATATAGTGTTCAAAAGCCTTGCCGAATTCAGGGCTTCCGATTTTAGGCTGGTGTCTGGCCAGGTAATTGGCTATGCCTACATCGAATAAATAGAATTTTTCGGTAGTGATCATGCGCCTGTTCTTTGACTTTTTCCAAGGCGGAACCCTGAATCCAAGATAGGTATCTTCCAGAATATCAAAATAGGTGCGGACCACCCGGTGTGAAACCCCCGTTTCCCGGGCGATATTCACATAATTGATCAGCTCGCTGGAAGTGATCGCTGCCACCCTTAAAAATTCATTAAAGGCCGGTATATTTTGAGTCAGGGCCTCGGCGATGATTTCCTCTTTAAGATAATCGGAAACGTAGGAACGAATTTCTTCGATAGGATCGGGGGAGAGAAAGTGGGGCGGGAGCAGCCCCGAAACCATGGTGCGTTCCAGATTAAAGCCGGTTACTTCCTCATAGGAAAGGGGGGTCATCGTCCTTCGCCAGGCCCGGCCTCCAAGCAGGTTGGCCTGCCCCCGGCGCAATTTGCGTGCGCTGGAGCCGGTTAATAAAAACGATAGCCGTCTGTTTTCAATAAGCCAATGAACTTCATCGAGAAGGGAGGGAACCTTTTGAATTTCGTCAATGACGATAAGGCCTTTGTGATTTTGGTAGCGTTCCCTTAGCAACGCCGGCCGAGTGACATATTCCGCCAGAACATCGGTTTTCAACAAATCAATAATTTCGACGCCTGACAGAGTATGGGAAATCCAATAGGTTTTTCCGACTTTACGCGGACCCCAGAGGAAGGCGGATTTCCCTGGGGGCAAATTGAGGTCTAAGAGCCTTTTATTAATTTTCATGACAAGAGCAATTTATCCGGATAAATTGCTCTTGTCAAGTAAAATTACAAATCCTATATTTAGCGTTCAAAAAAAACCAGTAGGTAATCTTCAGGTAACCTATCGTGTAAGGTTTGCAATATCAAGGCTTATTTTATGAATAAATCGGGAAGCCAAAGGGCTATCTGGGGGAAAAATAGGAAAAGAAATAAGCAGACATACAGACCGAGGATAAAGGGATAGATTCCTTTATAGATAGTCCCGATCGGCACCTTGGTGACCCCGGAAACGACAAAAACGTTGATGGCCATAGGAGGAAGGATAATCCCGATCATGGTGATCACACAGACAATAACTCCGAACCAAATCGGGTCGTATCCCAATTTTAAAACCAGAGGCAAAAAAATGGGTGTGGCCAGAATAAGAAAGGCCAGGTCTTCAATAAAGGAGCCTCCGATCAGATAGACGGCAAAAATAATGATCATAATCAAATGGCGGTCAAGCGGCAAAGTCCCCAGCCATTCGGCCACGATGAAAGGGGTCCGGGTGACGGCAAAGAAGTGTCCCAGGATGGTGGCCCCGGCAATAAGGGAAATCACCATACAGGCTATCCTCAGGGTTTCGTTAAGCCCCTGGATGAAGCGTTTGAAATTCATATCCTTCTTGGCCAGCGTAAGCACCAGGACGGCAAAGGTCCCGATACTGCCCCCCTCGGTCGGAGTAAAGATTCCCATCATCAGACCGCCCACCACCAGGATAAAAATAAGCAGGACCCAGAGGACCGGAGGCAGAGACCCGAGGCGCTCACCCCAGGTTGATTTTTCCCCTTTCGGCCCCAGCCGGGGATTAATTTTACACCAGCCGAACAGGGTGACGGCAAAGGAAAAGGCGATAATAAGTCCCGGAATGATCCCGGCCAGGAATAATTTTCCGATCGAGGTTTCGGTCAGGATGCCATAAATGATTAAGGTTACGCTGGGAGGGATCAATACTCCCAGGGTCCCGACAGTGGCCACGGTCCCGCAAGAAAGTCTTTTATCAT
>JACQYK010000275.1 GCA_016208255.1 Deltaproteobacteria bacterium
AGCGGGATATCCCAACGGATTCTCCTTCAAGGCCCAAATTTCGAATCAAAGCCAAATGCAACTGGACGTGGCGGCCATGGTTGTGGCCTATCTGGCCAAGGTCGGCGTCAAGTTGGAGCTTGAACCCATGGATTATCCTTCCTGGCTGAGCCGGATGAGCAGGAAAAATCATTCGGCCGGCTTCTTTCATACCAACGGCCACGGCACTCCCATTGAAGGGATACGGAAGAACTTTGTGACCGGCCAGCTCTGGAACCCCCACATGATGAACGATCCCTACCTGAATAAGACCCTGGAGGAACTCTCAAAAAACCCCGACCTCACCGAAAAGCAAATCAATGACGGGTTGAAAAAGCTGGTGGTCTACGCCATCGACCAGGCGCCATCCATCATTCTGCCGCAAAGTTACAACTACACAGTCTGGTGGCCCTGGGTCAAAAACTATTATGGAGAAAGGCGTGTGGGGCAGCAGCGATCCGGCCCGATCCACGCCCGTATCTGGATCGACCAGGAAATGAAGAAAAAGATGGGATATTAATAAAAAGGGGGATAATTGGATGAGTAAAATAAAGAACGTAGTCACGATCATGACCGACAGTTGGCAGTACAATTACACCGGGTGTTACGGAAATGACTGGATCAAGACCCCGAATGTGGATGCCCTGGCCAGAGAAGGGACGGTCTTCGAAAACGCTTATGCCGAAGGTCTCCCGACCATTCCGGTAAGGCGGACCCTGGCCACAGGACGCTATACCCTGCCCTTTGCCGGCTGGGTAAATCTTACTCCTCAAGAGACGACGATCGGTGATATTTGTTATCGAAACCATGTTCAGTCCGCTCTCATTGCCGATTGTCCCATGCTCCATTTGGAAAAATATATCTACTGCCGGGGGTTCGACTATGTCCATTTTATTCGAGGCCAGGAGGGGGACCACTTCTATGGAAATGACCCCATTCTCCACCTCGATCCTATGGACTTCCATCGTCCGATCCTGAACACGGTCAGCGGGGAAGAGATTCCCATGAGTCTGTTGACCTTAAAAGAACTCAAGGGATATCTGGCTCAGCGCCAATACTGGAAGACCGATGAAGATCAGCATGCTGGCCGGACCGCTCGCTCCGTTGTCCACTATCTGGAGAATATCGTTGACCGGACCCGGCCCTTTTTTCTATGGATCGATTTTTTCGATCCTCACGAACCTTGGGACCCGCCGTCCATCTATGATCCGGATAGGAAATGTCCCTATGACCCGGATTACAGAGGCAAAGAAATCATCCTGCCGGTTGGGATGAACTTAACAGACAAGGACCGAAATGCCTACAGCGAAGAGGAGCTCCACCACATTCGCATGCTCTTCGCGGAAAAAACCACGATGACCGATAAGTTTGTCGGGGTGGTTCTGAAAAAACTAAAGGAGCTCGGATTGTATGACAACACGCTGGTCATCTGGTTGTCCGATCACGGTGAACCCTTAGGTCATGGTGAACATGGTCACGGACTCATGCGGAAAGTCCGGCCCTGGCCCTACGAAGAGTTGGCACACATTCCTATGGTCATCCGCCATCCTGACCAGGGACCTCAAAGAGTTTCCGCTCTGGTTCAGAATACGGATGTGACGGCAACGGCCCTGGAATTCTTAGGAGTCAAAGATGCGGCTCAGGAGGAGATGCACAGCAAAAGCCTGCTGCCGCTTTTGACCGGACAAAAGGACAGGGGCAGGGATTTTGCCATCGCCGGTTATCATAACCACTCCTGGGCCATCTATACGGAAGACTGGTCCTATATCCACTGGCTTAACGAGGCGGAATTCAAGGATAACCCGATGGCCGCTCTTGAATTTTATGGCGAGTTAATCAAACAGATGATTCCCGACCTTTACCAGGAGGGCTTGAAGATCACCGGGGAGGATAAGATCTGGTCGTGCACACCGGGAGCAAAAGCTGAAATTCCGGAACACGATGAGCTATACGATCGCAAGCAAGACCCCTTTCAATTGAGAAACGTAATCAACGACCAGAAAAAAATCGCCAATGACCTGTGGATTCAGCTTCGTGATTCCATGCTTCAGCTAAAAGTCTCTTAATCAAGTAATTGGCCAGGAGCAGACCGGAAACAAAATGTCTTAAGTATTACGAATAAGAGGATTTAATCATGCAGGCAGTGATCTTGCGAAAAACAAAAGGCCTGGTGGTAGAGAATCTCCCCCTGCCCCAACCGGATGAAGACCAGGTTTTAGTCAAGGTGCTTTACACGGGATTCTGCGGTTCCGATCATTCGCTGATTGAAAATGAGGGAACCCCTGATGGAATTATTCTGGGACATGAAGTTTGTGGAATGGTGATTGAGGCCGGGAGAAAAGTCAGGGGCGTACGGCCCGGAACACGGGTGATTATCCGCCCAACCTTTTGCCAAACCTGTCCGGGTTGCCTGTCCGGTCGCCCCCAGTTGTGTTCCAACAACCGGCGGTCCATCGGGATTGGAGACCTCCCAGGCGGCTTCGCCGAATTTATCCTGGCCTATCCCCGGATGCTCATTCCCGTGCCGGAACAGGTGGACTCCAAAAACGCCGCCCTCACCGAATTATGCGCCGTTTCCCTTCATGGAATAAGGGTTTCCGGAAGAGAGACGGGATCGGCCTCTGTTCTGGGAGGCGGCGCTATCGGCCTTTCCCTGGTAAAACTGTTAAAACTGCATAACTTCTTTCCCATTGTGGTTTCCGAGCCGATGAAAGAAAAACGGAAACTGGCCCTGGAGTTCGGGGCGGATATAGTCATTGATCCACTTACCGAAAACCTGGTCTTGCAGGGTTACACCATCACCAAAGGAGCAGGATTTAATGTGGTCTTTGAATGTTCCGGGAGAAAAGGGCTGGTGCCGGAGGCCATGAATCTGGCCGGCCCGGCCGGTACGATCTGCCAGTTGAGTGTCGTCTATGAGAATATCGAAATCAATCCCGCTGTTTTAATGTTCAAGGAACTCAAGCTGACCGCTGCCTACGGAAACACCCATGAAGAAAACCGCCAGTGCCTGCGCTGGATGTCCGAGGGAAAACTGGATGTCCGGCCGTTAATCACCGATATGATCGCCCTTGATGAATTGCCTCAGGTCTATAAAGAGAGAATCCATATCGGAAAAACGATCAAGGTCTTGGTCCATATTGGAGAATGAAGAAAAGGCGGAGGCCCCTCAGGAGAGAAGTGGAGGCCTTGAAAAAGAGGGCAGTCAGGCCTGGACCCTTCAATTCGTAGATCCGGCCCTGGCTGCTTTTAAGGTCTTCTAATAAGGCCGTGCCCCGCTTTCCAGGAAACGCTTAAATTTCTCTTCATCCAGATGTGCGGACAAATGCTCTTCCAGATTATCAAGCAACTCCCGGCGGATAAATTCATGGGATTTTTTTTCAACCAGGTTGTGCAGTTCCCGGTGGTCGGTTTCCAGATCATGAAGTTGTAACGGTTCCCGGGTCTTGATTTCCATAACCAGTTTGTAACGGCCATCGAACACCGCCGCCATCCCCGCAAGTTCGCTGAATATCCGCTCCCGGCCTTTCTGGGCGTCGCCGGACCCGGGACCGGCTGCGATCTTCCTGGCCAGGGAACGCCCGTCACAATGCTTGAATGGTTCGACCCCGGCTATATCCAGCAAAGTGGCCGTCAGATCGAGATGGTCGGTCAGCCCTGCCGACCGCCAGCCCCTGACCCCGCCTGCCGGCCTGATGATGCAGGGGATATGCAGGGCCCCTTCATAATAGGTCATTTTGTGGCACAACCGGTGATCGCCCAGAAGCTCCCCATGATCGGAACTGTAAATGATCCAGGTGTTATCCAGCTGACCCCTTTTCTCCAGGGCACCCATGATCCGGCCGATATAGTCATCGATCAGGCTGACCTTTCCATAGTAAGCGACCCTCATATGCTGCAGATAAGAGTCTGTCATCTGTTTTAGCCCGGAAAGATCCAACAATCTTCGGAGATAATCCGGGATCGGCTCTTCGGGGTAATCCATGATTCCCAGGGGGATGTCCTCGGGCCGGTACAGGTCTCGGTAAGCCTGCGGGGAATCAAAAGGATCATGAGGGCCGGGAAATCCCACCATCAGAAAAAAAGGCTTTTCCTGATCGTATGCCTTTACCCAATCCACCGATTTTTGGCCCACGTAACTGTCATAATGATCCTCGGGGGGTAGGGGTAAGGGCGGATCATCCCAGAGAGCCCCGTTATTGACATCAATGGAAAGGGAATATTCTTCCATGAGATCTTGGATGGCTGGAGGAATAACCCTGCTCGTTTTTAGAAGATAATTGCGAATGAGATATTCGAACTGATATCCCCGATAGGCCTTAAGCAATCCCCTCTCCTTGAGATAGTCCGTGTAGGGAGAATCATGGGCGGTCGAGGCCATGGGACCGGTGAGCTCATGGATATCCTCAAATCCCCAGTCTCTCATGATAGGAATTTTGTCATTAGTGTGCGTCCCGGAAGGTTGCCCCATTCCGTGTCTCCAGAGATGAGACTTTCCGATAATGGCGGTGTGATATCCGGCATCCCGGAGGTTTCGAACAAAGCTCGGGCTTTGAGAATCAGCTACGATCTGGTTGTTCCAGGCGCCATGTTCAGAGACATACCGTCCGGTCTGGAGGGAGGTCCGGGCCGGGGTACATAAGGGTGAATTGGTATAACAGCGCGTAAAGATAACCCCTTCAGCGGCCATCTTATCCAGATTCGGAGTGCGGACCACGGGATGCCCGACGCATCCCAGGGTGTCTCCCCGTTGCTGATCCGGAAAAATAAAAAGAATATTCGGTTGATCGGGCATTTATTTGTTCCCCTTCTTCTTCAATAGGCGATCGAGCGATTACTGCATTTGTCTATTGCCGCCTATACTGAATATAAATAATCAAAAAGACTCAGGACCATCTCATTCACCTGCCGGTTGCCTTCCAGCGTGCCGGCCAGGCCATACAGGGCGGTTGTCTGGGCAACCGTTCCGGCCTTGGATTTGGCATAGTCCACACCCTCCTTTAAGTCAGAGATAAAGCGTTCGGCGATCCGCTCGACGAAGGTTTGGGGCATGGTGATACAAAAATGCAATCCCGGCGGCAGTTGCAGCACGTTAAAGCGCCAGCCCCTGGTCTTCATAAAATCATTGATATGGAAGACATCGACCTCATCGGATCGGAAACTGATGACAAAGGTCGGACGGCCGATGAGTTTGAGCTCCGGAATCTGCTCGATGCCGGATTTGATGCCATCGGCCACATCCATGATCGCTCTGGCGGCCTTCAGGTAACCCTCCTCCCCAAGGTAGATCATGGCCGCCCAGGTGGCGGCCGTCAAACCCCCGGAACGGCTTCCGGCGGCTGTGGGAGAGGCATACATACCACCGGGCCAGTCCGGGACATTAAAATACTGATAGCGACGGAAGGTGCTGTTTCGGTAGAGGACCACCGAGGTCCCCTTTAGAGCAAAACCGTACTTGTGCGTATCGGCCGACATGGAGGTCACTCCCGGCAACCGGAAATCAAAGGGCGGGATATCATAACCCAGCTTTTCCAGCCAGGGTAATATGAAACCTCCGAGACACCCGTCCACGTGCAGCCAAAGATCATGCTCCCCAGCAAGGTCGGATAGCTTATCCAGAGGATCGATAAGCCCGTAGGGGTAATTGCCGGCGCTGCCGACCAAGGCCACCGTATTGGCATTGATCTGCTCCTTCACCGACTGGGGATCGACTCGAAAGTCCGGGGCGGATACGGGAATATGGACCATTTTGATCCCGAAATATTGCCCGGCCTTGTCAAAAGCCGGGTGGGCCGTGTGAGGCAGAATGATCTCCGGGACTGCAATATTTTTTTCTGTCCGTGTCCGGTCGCGGTAGGCTTTCATGGCCATCAGGATGCTTTCCGTCCCGCCCGAGGTAACCGTCCCGCAGACCTCATCGGCCGGGTTGATTTTCTTCACGGAATCGCCATTCAGCATGGCCGCCGTCATGGCGATGATTTCGCTCTCCATTTTAAACATACTCGGACACAAATCAAATTGGATGGTGTTGTCGTGGGAAAACAAGGCAAAGATCCTGTTTAAAAAAGCCCGGTGTTCCTCGCCGGCATGATAGAAGGTGCCTGAGACCTGGCCGGTTTTCCAGTTTCTCCTTGGTTGAATTGAAAGGTCTATCGTCTTTAGTTCGAAAATAGGGTTTGAGACTACTCGCTGCACCGGCCTATTTTCATGTTTCGTGGTGCCACGCCCCAAAAAGCGGGGCATGGCGGTTTAATGCGTTTATTGAATATATCGGGCCATCCGCTCCTCCCCCTTGGGGTCGAGGCTGAGCGGGCCCTGCATATTCAAGGTGATCTCAACCAGACCGCCGCTGAAACGGAAAGGAGGAGCATATCCCGTCCAGACCGGGGTCCCGCTGTCCGCCCCGATTTCCAGACCTTGGGCGGCATCATAAACAAAAGGATTTGTCCGGAGGATGGCCCCCTGTCCGACGAGTTTTCCATTTTGAAAGAGGGTGACCTCTCCGGCAAAGTCGGTGGTTTTTTCCCAACTCATGATGACCTCAACCCGGCCCGCCGGCAAAGGATTCCGGGCGCGAACAATAAAGTGCTCCTTTCCCATATAGTTGCTGACATAGGTGAGATATCCCTGGTGGATGCATAAGCAGTATCCTCCTTCGGTTCCCCCGTTGGAGATGAGGACGCCTTCACAGCCCGAGTCGGGAACTTCAAAAATAGCCCGAATATGATGCGCCCGGTTATTGACTCTCGGAGAGACCGAGCGTACCAGGCGTATGGGTGCCGTAAAGCGGTAGAGATCCTGGTCCAGAACAACTCTTGGTCTGGGGTCAAAAAAACGCTCCATAAGGCGATCATCGAGGGGCAGGACATTAAACCGCCGGGCACCTTCCCACCAGAGCCGTTGAAGTTCGGCCAGCTTTTCAGGAAATTGTGCGGCCAGGTTATGGGCTTCGGAGAAATCTTCAGCCAGATGGTAAAGCTCCCACTCATCTTCTTCAAAACGACCCATTCGGATCTCAAAAGTCGGATCGGCGATGCGCACAGCCGCCGCCATGGAGGGGTGTAGGGTTACCGCCTTCCAGCCGTCGGCCCAGAGGGCCCGGTGGGCCATCATCTCGAAATACTGGCGGTCCTTGCGGGTGGGAGCAGCCCCGTCATTCAAAGAATAGGCCAGACTGGTCCCCTCGATGGGGCGCTGGGGAACCCCCTCGACCACGGCCGGGAGGGTGATGCCGGTCAGTTCATAAACCGTGGCCGCGATGTCCACCACGTGATGAAACTGATCGCGAATGGTCCCTTTTTCCTTAATGTGCTGAGGCCAGGAGACAATCAGCGGGTCCCTGGTTCCCCCCTCGTGGACAAAGGATTTATACCAGCGCTGCGGGGTATTCCCAACCCAGGCCCATCCCGCAGTATAATGGGGGTTGCTGGCCGGCCCACCCCAATCCTCGAGTTTATCCACCATATCCTGGAGGGTTTCGTTCACGCCGTTAAAGTAAGTCATTTCCGAGGTCAGACCGTGGCGTCCCCCTTCTGCCGATGCCCCGTTATCGCTCATCAAAAAGATCAAAGTGTTGTCAAAGATCTCCGTTTGGCGCAGGTACTCCAGAAGCCTTCCGATCTCCCTGTCGGTGTGTTCGACAAAGGCGGCATAGGTCTCCATCTGCCGGCAGTAGACCTTTTGTTCAAGGTCGTTCAGATCGGCCCAGGCCGGGATCCCGCGATTGCGGCCTGGTAAAATAGTCCCTTGAGGCACAACACCCAGTTCAAGCTGGCGGGTAAAGGTTTCGGCCTGGATAAGGTCCCAGCCGGAATCGAAGGCCCCCTGGTAGGAATCACTGAGATCCTTGGGTGCATGGTGCGGTGAATGGGTCGCGCCGGTGGCGAAATGCAGCATAAAAGGTCTGGTCGGATCAACCGTCCGATGTTCGTTCAACCAGGAAATGGCTTTATCGACCAGGTCCGCGGTCAGGTGGTAGCCTTCCCTTTGGGGCGGGTCGACGCGATGGTTGTCTTCCCATAACACGGGGTGCCACTGGTTGGTTTTTCCGGGAAGAAAACCATAGAAGCGCTGAAACCCCTGACCCAGGGGCCAGCGGTCAAAGGGCCCGGTCGGCCCATTATGTTCATCCGGCGTCAGATGCCACTTTCCGAGGCAATAGGTCGCATAGCCGTTTTGTCCTAATATTTTGGGAAGCATGGCCGAGTCCTTAGGAATACGGGCGTTATAACCGGGGAAGCCTGTGGCTCGTTCGCAGATCACGCCAATGCCGACACTATGATGGTTACGCCCGGTAAGCAAAGCGGCCCGGGTCGGGGAACAGAGGGCGGTGGTATGAAAATTCCGGTAGCGAAGCCCCTCATTGGCCAATCGGTCCATATTCGGGGTTCGGATGCGCCCGCCCAACCCGCCGTAACACCCCAATTGGGCATAACCGAGGTCGTCAAGCAGTATGAAAATAATATTCGGTGCCTTGGACGGCGCCGGGGCAGCCACCGGCCAGGCCGGAGTCGATGTCTCCCGCGTCTCATTGATAATGCCGGTGAATTCAGATCCATCCGGATAGGTAACAAATTCCTCGCTCATAATCAACCCTTCCTATGTTCGATTATATTTCATCCGCATTTAACGCGGCAAAAATCCCTTTATTTTTGCGAAACAGAGCCCGGTATTGGCTATACATCTTATCATAAATTGGACGATGGCCTTCCTCGGGTTCAAAAACACGTTTAATCCTGACCAGCCCGGGGATTTCAGAAATAGTGCGATGCCCCAGAGCTATAAAAGCCAGCAGGGCGGTGCCCCGAACGGTGGAATTCAGCGGGTCGTCGATCTGCTGAATAGGCACGCCCAGTATATCGGCCTGGATCTGGGACCACAAATCGGAAAGGGCCCCTCCCCCGGAAAACCGGAAACTTCCGATCGGCCGTCCAATGAATTTTTCTGCAGCACCCTTGACCCAGCGGTTGTTATAGGCGAGCCCCTCCATAACGGCCCGGGCCAAGTGGCTGCGCCTGGTTTTCAGGGAAATATTTATAAATCCACCCCGGGCAAAAGGATTCTCATGGGGGGTTATAGAGCCGTTCAGCCAGGGCAGGAAAATAACCCCCCCACTGCCGGCCGGAGCTTCAGCAGCGCAAGCGTTGAAACGGTCATAGGCATCTTCGGGCCTGGTCCCGGTGTTGAAAGCATCATCGGCATAAACAAAGTCGTTCAAAAAATACTCGACACATCGTCCCCCTGTTCCTTGTTCAGCAAACATCAAATACTTGGAGGGAAAAGGGCTGGGAAGGGAGGCCATCATATGGAAGAGGTCTGTTTTTTTAAAGGGCACATGGCAGTTCATATAATAGGACGTACCGATGTAGATAATGGCTTCATAGTCATGGACCGCACCCGAGCCGATGGCTGAGGCATTGGAATCACCGATGCCGGCGACGACCTGGGTGGACGGCAACAGTCCCAGTTCCCGGGCCACAGCAGGATCCAAGGATCCGACAATCCCGTCATTGGCTACCAGCTCCGGAAATTTTTCCTTTTCCACCCCGGCCAGTTTTAATAGACCTTCGTTGTATTTCAAACCTCCCCAGCGGCGATTGTCCGTCACCATGAAGATGGTCATGGTCTTTTGAGTGGCCGTAATCCGGCCGGTCAAGCGGGAGGTCAGATAATCCATCGGCTCCAAGAACTTATGCGTTTTGGCATAAATCTCCGGCCGCTCATTTTTGATGTAAAGCACATGGCCGAAGGAATCCACCCCGGAATGGGTCGGCGCCAGACCGGTTGACCGGATCCATTTAAGCAATTTAAACAGCCCATAGCCCTGTATGCTCGGAAAACCTTTTATGATTTTGCGGTTATGGGGCCCCCCCCGGACATCCATCCAATGGACAGCCCGCATCAACGGTTCTCCGTGAACATCCACCGGCACGACTACCGACCACATGGAATCGACCGCCACGGCAATAATCTCCCCCGCGGTAACTCCGGATTCCGCGATCACCTTTTTAGCGGTTTGTTTCGCCCCTTGCCACCACTCCTGCGCGTCCTGTTCGGCGCCTCCTTCGGGCAGCAGATAGGTGGTTGTTTTTTCCTGAGCGGTAGCGACCACTTCGCCCGTATCAGCGACCAGGGCCGCTTTGGGTCCTCCGCTGCCCAAGTCGATGGCCAAGACGAATCGTCTGGGATTAGCGTCTTGTGTTTTTTTAATGGATTCCCCCGGCATGCTGATCTCGCTTTCTTCATTAAAGTTGGCTTCTCAATGCTTTATGGATCCTGAAATTATATTAAAAAAACTGTGATTTTACCAGGGCATTTAATTCAAACTGACCCACTACCCGGCAAATATCATCCTTGACTTTGCGTCCAGAAACAAAGGGATCCCGGGTTTTGGTCAAACAGATTTTGACACGGACCCCCGGGCTAGGAAGCTCATACCAATAGCATGTAAAAAAATTTATCCCCACACCCATATTGATTTATTTTTAGACATTGAAGAAAAATTGATCCGGGAAAACGGAGATCATTTAGCCGCTAATATAAATGGTGCTGTGGCAGCCACAATATCAGATTTGGGTATTAATTGGAGATTCGGTAACGGGATATTTATTCTATCAAGGTCCCTCGTAGAGGAAATGAAGTTGGGGACTCCTTATAAGAAAATTTCCATTAACGATCGAATATATTGGCCAGAAGAGAAAAAGTTGCCGTTAAGAATCGAACCCTCATAGACGTTTCAATCTCCATCGTTTATTTAATTTTCTCAAACGATTCCATCAAGAAGACAATTGACACAGCAGCGAAATGAATCTCAATTACGAAATGCTTTAGCAGATTTGTATAGTTGAAGTTTTCGTGGGATATTCTCGGATAGGGTAGTCTCACCTTTGGCTCGGGCTATACTCAAGCCTTCTTCGGCAGTCTTGACTGCCCGTTCAAAATCTCCCGCCTCAGCATAGGCAGCAGCAAGCGTATCAAGATAGGCCGGGTTGGCCCGGCCGGCACCTCTACAAGCAACCAGTGCCCACCGTACTGCCTCATCACCGTTTCTATTATTTGCGCTTTTGTCAGTAGCCAGGATCCAGGCCAGAGAATTTGCGGCAGTAGCCCATTCGGGCTTCAGTTTGAGCACTTGGCGGAATTCCTCGGTAGCCTTGTGGGTCTTTCCCTGTCCCCAAAATGACATCCCCAGATTGTAGCGGGCGTTGATATTTTCCGGATTGATATCAAGTGCTTTGTTTAAGTACTTGATGGCCTCTGGGAATCTTTTCTGGTCGAGCAGGGCCACTCCAAGGTTGTTATAGATATTTTCATTGTCCGGTAGGAGCGCCAGCGCCTTTAGAAACATCTGTACAGCTTCCTTCAAGTTTCTTTCAATCTGGAGGATAACGCCAATCTGAAAATAGGCCTCGTCTGATTTCGGATCCAGTTCAATCGTTTTTTGGAAGAATGCACGGGCCTCTTTACGCTGGCCGGTGAGAAATAGGGCTTTGCCCATGGCCAGCTGAACTTTAGTGTTTTTAGGATCAATTTTCAAAGCACGGCGATAATACTTGTTAATCGCTGCATCCAGATCAAGTCCAGTGGTTGCCTTGGCTCCTCGAACCAGCAACTGTTCCGGTTCGTAGCAGAGATCTCCCAGAGCGTCTATCCATGGATCTGGGGCCGGACGGAACGGCGGACAATGAGCAGCACGCTCCAGGGCCAATTCCATTTCCGCAGAGCGACCAAAATGCTCGTGTATTGTGGCAATCAGCCGATAAGCATCACCAAAATTCGGGTCCACATCAATCGATTTTTGAAGATTGGCCTGTCCCGTTTCCCACTTTGATCTTTCAAGGGCAATTCGTCCTAACCCAAGCAGAGCATAGGGATCCCCTGGAACCAGGCTCAGGCGGCGCTCATAGTAAACTTTGGCCTTGTCCGTCTTGCCTGTTTTGAAATAACTGTCGGCCAGCTTGAGCATTGCCGCAGAATAGTCTGGCGCCAGATCAATCGTGCGTTCTAGTAGTCCCCAGACGGATTGGTTTTCGCCTTTTTCTTGCCGTACAGAGGCCAGTAAATAGGGCCACTGTGGATTTTTTGGATCAAATTCCATGGCCAGTTTGTAGCATTTCATGGCCTGGTCATAATAGGAATTCCCCTGATAAAGTTTTCCGAGCTCTCCTGTTTTTTTTCCGAACGTCGTATCGGGGCCCCCGGTTTGAAAGGTTTTTCGGACAATTTGGTCAGCATCGGTCACCTTTTCCCTTAGGATTTTGGTATTATGGGTCAGGTCGGGTATTACCGGCAGGCGATTCAGTACAGAACTGCGGGTTGCCTGTCTGTTGAATAGAAAAATGCCGAGGACGAGGCCCAAAATCGACAGGACCAGTCCCAAGATGATCCAAAAACGTCTTCCTCGAGACGACTTTCCTGAGGAAACCATTTCTTGCCTCTTGCCTCTTTTCAGCACCTTTTTGTTAGCCATTTGCGCTTACGGTCCACTTTTTCATGATAAAAAATAATGTCCTCTACTTAACGATCTTGCGTTTGGGCCAGATGTTTTTCCATAAAGTAACTCGGCTCATACGGTCATAGGGCGGGTAGGCATAGAAACCGCCGGTCACAAAGTCCACCCATCCATCGCCATCCATGTCGGCACATTGCAGGATGAGAAGATGAGTCGGGTTTGAAGTGATATCGTGGCGGATGAAGTTCCCATGGCGTTCATTTTCAAACCAGACCATTGACTGGGCTTTGGGATCTTTCCAGTTATTGAAAGTACTCACCACAACTATGTCCAGGTAGCTGTCATTGTTGACATCAACAGCCCTGGCTGAAAAGGCACCTGGAAAGTCAGAGATCCGGCGGTACTCAAACTTCAGATTGCCTTTGTTTTCGAGCCATTGCAATCCATGCCAGGGACGGGGCCCCGGTGGAATATAATCGAAGGCATCGCCATTCGTGTAAAGTATGTCGAGACGGCCGTTACCATTCAAGTCAACCAGCGAAATTCCGCTGCTGCCGAAATCCTCATTTGTAGAACCCCAGATTTTATGTTCCTTGAAATGTCCGTGTCCATCCCCTTTAAAAATATAGACTTCTTCCCATTCCTGGGAGACCAGAGCCACGACATCCAAGTTGCCATCGCCAGTCATATCCCCTACCAGGGTATGAATGGTCCCGGAAATCCTCTTCAAGATATGGCTTTCGAATTTCCAGTTACCTTTATTTTCCATCCAGCGGATCTCGCCGTCATCGTAGCCAAATTGCCCCATCGCAAGGTCAATTAAACCGTCGCCGTTGAAATCCCCCGGCTCGACATCAGTGACGCGAGCTATGTTTTCAGCCAAAACGCGGTTCTGAAACTTTCCTCCTCCGAGGTTCTCGAGGACCACAACCGAACCTATCTTATCATTGTTAGGAAATATCATGCCCATACTGGCGACCAGAAGGTCTATCTTCCCATCACCATTGATGTCGCAGGGGGTGACGTGGGCCGGGGCACGCACCGTAGAGCCGATCTGTGTTTCGGTATAAGTCCCCTTAGGGTATTGTCTAATCCAGCGAATCTGGTTGAGTTTCGCATCACAAACGACCACATCTTTGAGGCCGTCCTGATCAAGGTCCACGAAGGCCAGATGACTGATCCAAGGTTTCGTGTCGCCCACTGGATCACCCATGGGAATCCTTTCCAGGAAATCGATTTTCGGCCCCCACCGGAGGTTTGGTGTAGCCAAGGTTAAATCCTGATTCTTTTTAGCTATCCGGCTTAGCGTTCTTACAAAGGTCTCTCCAAATGGCTGCCCAGTTCGATGGGCCTGATATCCGATCCAGGCCAAGGGAAGGCCGATCAAAACACATAGTAAGACCACCACTGAAAAAATTATGGTTTTTGAGATGCGCAGATTCATGATAAAAACACTTCTTTCGGGCGAGTCAGACGCCTAAAAATTCGAGATAACCCAGAGAGGTCACTGTATGTCAAGCGAGTCAGGGCAAGAGGTCTCAGTAATTTGTGAAAAACAGCAGCATCCCCGCTGTGAGTATTATAAGAACAGTGGCTGTGGGGGTGAATCCTTGCAAGGCAATTTTTTTATCGCCCACTATTCGATTCCACAGGCCATATCCCTTTTGCAAGCTAATGGTTATCCCTGACAGAATAAGGCCTGCTTGTATCCAAGGAATGCCGCTCGGCCATAGTTGTAACCAAGGCCTCCCGGCTGTCCCCAGCAGATCCCAGCCCCAGCCGAAGGGATCTGAAAAAGTCATTAAAACAAAACTAAAGTTAACCATGAGAGTGTCAACAAAAAAAGCAGCCCACAAGGAGAGGCCCAGAGGGATAAACGCCGCCATAGATTTTATAAAAACAGGGCCAGTCGCTGCGACGGATAGAGAGAAGTGTCCTGTGGCTGCCGGCGCATTTCCTCCCGTCTTTTTCCACAACCAGGCTC
>JACQYK010000058.1 GCA_016208255.1 Deltaproteobacteria bacterium
CTGGGCGAGTAGGTAACAAAGCGATCGAAAGGCATTACCGGGAGGGCCAGTGAAACAACGGTAAAGACAAACCGGTTGAAGACCACGCCAGTACAGGACAACAAGCAGGCCAGGGTCAACCAGCCGGATCTCATCCTCAACTTCGCGTTCAGGAGCATACCGGCCGGAAGGATTCCAAAAATACCCAGTTCGGCGATCACCAGCCAAAATCCATAGGGACTTTGGTATTGATCCATAAAATCAAGTCCCTGAGCCGGCAGTTTGACTAACGCCCAATAAATCGTATCGGCCAGCTTAAAAATGAGATAGACGGTCAAAAGGCCCCCGGCGATCTTACCCATTAAGCCCAGAACCTCGGGTCTGACCAATTTTCTACCGGTCACTTTCTGAACCAGGGAGGTGATTAGAACGGTAAAAGCCGGGCCGGAAGCGATGGCCGAGGCGATAAAAAGAAAAAAGGTCCAGGGCCAGATAAAGAATCCTTCTCTGAAAGCAAAAGGCCGGCCAAACATGACCCCGAACATGCCGCCCAGAGAACCCTGATGAAAAAAAGATAAAAAGGTTCCGGTCCCGGCAAAAATAAACATCAACTGATGCAGATGATGAGCAAAATGATGAGCCCCGGGATTGGCGTCGATTTTCCGGTTTTCCAAAACCAAAGGGGCATATTCGATCATCAGTACCCCAAGATAAAGGGTGATACAGAACATAACTTCAGTCAGCATGGAGTGGATATTGGGATGCCAGAATCCATACCAGGAACGAAGCGGCTGACCGATATCCAGAGTCAGAATCAGAATAGCCCCGCTATAGCAGATAAATCCAATTATGACCGCAAAATTAATAATGGCCTTCAGTTCTTTTTTCCCCCAGATATAGGTCAAAAAGCCGGTGAAAAAGGCCCCGGCCCCCAAGGCAATCACGGCCAGATCAAAGGTGATCCACAAGGCAAACCCGAAATAATCGTTCATATTGGTCTGGTTCAATCCCTTCCAGAAGATCAAAAAAGCCGCCAGCAATCCCCAACCCAAAACCAAAAGGAGGGTGAGAATCCACAGGGAAAATTTGGACAGGGCACAGCGGGACAAGCCCTCGGGGATCAATTCGTTATCTTTGGAAATAATGATATCATTCATCTTCGACCTCTAAATGCTGAAGGTTCAAGGTTGATGGATTCGTAAAAAGTCGCCCAAGGCCCATTTGCGTCATTCTCGTGGAAACGGGAATCCAGTGTTTTTTTTTTTTTTTTGTTTGTCTGGATTCCCGCCTGCGCGGGAATGACGACTTTTTACGAACTTGTCAAGGTTTAGGGTGTAAGGTTCAAGGTTAAAAACCGTGTACCCTAAACCTTACCCCTCAAACCAGGAATTTTTCTGAATTCTAATCTATGATACCTTCCTGACGGCTTCGTTCTTTAAATAATTATCCCCTTGCCGGCGAATCCAATCCTGCGAAGTCAGATAATAGACTTTGGGTTTGCTCCCTAATTTCTCAAGAAGGCGAAAGGTTCTGGGGTCCTGGCTGAGCCGGAAGACCTGACTTTGGCGATCTTTCAGATTTCCAAAGGTAATGGCCCTGGTCGGGCAGGCCTCAGCGCAGGCGGTATTGTATTCCCCTTCTTTAAGATCACGCCGTTCTTCCATAAAGGCTTTATCTTTGGAACGTTGATAACGATGGCTGCAAAAGGTGCATTTATTAACCACCCCACGCATGGCTACCGAAACATCCGGGTTCAAATAATTTTCCAGACCTTTGGGATACACCGGGTCCCACCAGTGAAAAGTACGGGCGTGGTAAGGACAGGCCGCCACACAATACCGGCATCCGATACACCGGGGATAGATCTGGCTCACAATCCCTTTTTCATCAATCTGGGTGGCAGTGACCGGGCAGACCGAGACACAAGGCGGATGCTGACAATGCATACAGGGTCGAGGCAAATAAACGACCCGGGTTGCCGGAAAAGGCTTCCCGTTATTCAGGCGGTAAAGCCGCATCCAGGTGGTGGTCCTGAGTTTATCGGTCTCGTCCTCCCTGAAGGACAGGTTGTTTTCGGCCATACAGGCTACGGCGCAAGCCCCGCACCCGGTACACTTATCCAGATCAATGACCATGCCATATAATTCTTTTCCAACCGATACTTCTTTCATGAATCCCCTCTACACTTTCTGAATTTTTACCGGGGTGGCCCAGGCCACGTCCAGCCCGGTTAAAGAATCGACCCGGGTATCCAAAATAGGATACGGATTGGCTCCTCTATCTTTCAGCGTGGGATCATAAGCTTTGTGCCCCATCCCTATGGGGACAAAAACACAACCAGGTCTGGCCCCTTCAAAGATATGGATCCGGGCTTCAATTTTTCCGTTGACCGACTTAATCTCAACCAGATCCCCTTCCCTTAAGGAAATAGCCCGGGCCGTATTGGGATGAATCTGAACGACCAGTTTGTTTTTCTTCAGGGTTTCTTCCCCCAGATATTTGGTAAGAAAGGGGGGATTGGGAAGATAACCGGATTGAAGAAGAAGCAAAGATTGAGGAACCATCCAGAAGGGATAATCCTTCCCGGTTTGGACTTTTTCCTGGGGGTTGTTCTGCAGGGTGGAAGGAGAAAAAGCCCATCGCCCTTTGCCGGACTCGCCCTTGCTCTCCGGATGATACCAGGTCCCCTGAGACACTAATTTTTCCCAAAATTTATCAAAAGATTCAAAGGAGGAGGCAAGGGATTTCCCCTCGGCTGAAGGCGGTTCATCGGTCATCCGGCCTTTCCTGGAATCAAAGAGTCCCTTGGCCGAGAGTTTGATGACCTCTTCCATATTTTCAAAAGGAAGGGCCGCCTGGATCGACCCACCCAAATTTTTCGCCAGACTCAGGATGGCCTCCCCCACCGATCGGGTATTGTAAATGGGAGGAAAAATCGGTTTGACCAAACCATAAACAGGAAAGGGGATCCCCGGAATTCCATAGCTGTCATCCCAACGCTCCAGAAAAGTCGAAGCCGGCAAGATCAGGTCGGCCTGAGAGGTGGTTTCGTCCATAAAGGAAGAAAAACTGACGATAAAAGGAATCTGGTTGACAACCTCCAGAATATTTTTTTCACTAAAGGAAAAAACAGGATTGGCCTCGTTGATCAGAAGGACATTAATGGGATATGGTTTTTTTAAATTGGCATTGGCAAAAAAGCGGCCGGCCAATTGCCCGGTTTTCGGATATTGGTTGGAAAAAGCCCCATCCAATCTCGGCTGATCAAGACCTTTCCGGGCCGTTTCATCTAAGTCAAGCTTAGGCCAGGTCACATATTGGAAATCGGGCTGTAGATAAACACCGCCAGGACGATTGACCGAGCCGACCAGGAGATTCAGGAGATGAACGGCCTGGGCCTCAAAGAGACTGACCGGCGATTCCCCTTTGCCTTTCCCCCAGAGGGCGACCGGCTGTTTGGCCGCAGAAAAATCCTTGGCCAGCCTGATAATAGTTTCCCGGTCGAGGGTTGTTTCTCCGGCCACCTGATCGGGAGTATAGTCTTTATTCAACAGTCCTTTTAATTCTTCCAGACCGGAAATTCTGGATCGGATGAATTCCTTGTCAAGCCAGCCTTTTTCAATCATCACCTGGGCCAGACCTAAAGCCAACACCCCTTCGCTATCCGGTTTAATGGCGATCCATTCATCCGCCAGTGAGGCCGTCGTTGTCGCCATCGTATCAATCTGGATCACCCTGGCCCTTCTCTGCCGGGAATCCCGGCGCCATTCCTTAAAAGCCTGGGCAATCCAGCAGGGGTTGCCCCACCCATCCAGTAAAGCGCTCCCGAAACTCAAGATATAGTGAGCCCGGGGAAGGTCATAACTCAAACGGGTCCGGACGCCGTGCAGGGTCTGAGTCAGAATGGCCTCCAGATCGCTTAATTGAAAAAGTTGGATATAATTGGGTGAACCATAGGCCTTCAGGAATCTGGCCGCTAATTGGGTTTGACTCCCCTCCCCTGCCCCGTTTAAAAAGGCTACGGTATGAGACAGGTGGTTTAGCCTTAATTCTTTCAATCGGGCGGTGACCTCTGATAAAGCCTCTTCCCAGGCAATAGGTTTCCATTGCCCGCTGCCTCGGCCCCCGGCCCTCTTAAGAGGAGATCGAACGCGAATATCCTCCTGGTAAAGATACTGGAGTCCGGCCAAACCCAAGGGACACAGCCCGCCCCGGTTAACCGGATGATTGGGATTGCCGTCAATCTTGACAGCCCTTTTACCTTCGATCAATCGGATGCGGATTCCGCATCCTCCGGAGCAAAGTTTACAGGTCGAAAGGATATAGGAATCCCCCCCCTTTTCTGGAATGGGTGCCCAGCGCTGACTCCATTTGGCCACCTCATCCATAGATACCCAGGGTAAGGGGGAAATTACAGTCCCCACCGCACCCCCAACCACAAACTTCAAAAAATCCCTACGATCTATGGCCATCTTAATTTCCTCATTGACTACTGCTGGACTTGCAAAAAGTCGCCGAAAGCCGGAATTCGTCATTCCGACGAAAGCCGGAATCCAGTGTTTTTAATTAGTTAAAATTTTCTGGACCCCGGCTTTCGCCGGGGTGACGGCTTTTTACGAAGCCGTCACTTATGGCAGGTAAAACAAGCATTGCTGGCCCCCTTCTTTTGATGGCATTCCTCACAGGTTTCCATGCTCATCACCTCCGGAGCATACCCGGAAATCCATTTATACCGATAGGGTGGATTCTTCTCGGTTTTGCCGCCGACGGATTGATGACAGGCCACGCATTCCATTTTTGCCAATTTGATATGGGCGGCGTGAGAGAAAAAGACATTGTCCGGCTGCTTGGAATATATAAGCCAGGGGACGTTCTTCTTTTCCTTTTTCAGCTTTTCGGCCAGTTTGATAAAATCCGCTTCCGCCTTGGAAGTCCCGATAGCCGCCTCATGACACTCCATACATTTAGTCAGGTTCGGGATACCGGCGAAATTTCCATCCTTTCGGAAGGTATGACAATCCTGACAGGTTAAAGAGGCTTCTTCCCCGTGTTTCGCATGACTGAAACGGACCGGCTGTTCCTTATTAGAATGGATAAGCCGGGGGAAAACAACCCATCCTAAAAGGAGTGAGGCGATCATACCTATCCAAAAAAACAACCATTTCCTTATGGTATTCTTTTCTTTTTCCATAGTCCCGCCTGGATCGGAATAACTTCAAATAATTAGGTTTTTCTTCCCTTTTCTATTTTTTGTCAAGCAATATTTTTTGATATTTTCCATAGGCTTTCCCAATA
>JACQYK010000276.1 GCA_016208255.1 Deltaproteobacteria bacterium
CGGAAGGCCACCAGTTGGTAGCGGATGTAGTTGACCGAGGCAGAGCTCATACTGATGGCATTGAGGAGCAGGGCCACGGCCATGGACTCGGTCAAAGGGATCCCGAGCCAGTAAAAGGTCGGGATTATGATAAAGGCCGCCCCCACACCCGCGATGGTCAGCACGGTGGTGAAGACAAAAACGAGAATAGCGGCAATAATGATGGTCATCATGGTTTAATACCGAGCAAGGAATACGGAGCCCTTTCCCATCCTTGATGGGCACTCAGCATTCAAAGAAGGACTCGCCCCGTCCTGCCTGTTTGGTTTTATTGAAAGAACCTTTCGATTCAGGCGGTATAGCCCGAACAAGGGATACAGACCAATTGGCCCTCTTCAGTCACGCGCATCCTGTTTATAAAGGTCAGCTCACCGCAACCGGCACAACGCTTGGCCGTGAAACATCCTTTACCCTGTTTGACTTCCACCTGATGCACGGCGCCGATATCCAAAAAAGCGTTTTCTTCCAGTCCAAGAATCCGTTCGACCTGGGGATCGGTAATTTCAGGCTCGATGTCCTGTGGCTGGACCCCAGCCTTACGTTTCTGGACAAAGGGGGAAGCGAGTGCCTTTTCGAAAAAACCGGGCTTGAGCGAGACTCTCACCGCCCGACCGGTCTTCTGATCGATTAAGGTGAAGGCCATCTTATTGAAATAGCGTTTCTCAATATTCGATTTACCATAAGTGCAGCCTGTCGCGGTCATGAGGCCATCCACAAAACAGCCCGCCGCATGGTCCTTCCCGGTTTCCGAGACCACCAGGAGTTCTTTATTCTGCGCACGGTCCACCCCAAGGGCCTTCATAGCCGCCATTCCAGCCCTCAGACCCATAGGCATGGCCGGACACTTATGTCCATGAAATTTCAATCCCATTTCAAACAATTTTTTTAGATCCTCCATGATGATACTCCTTTAAAATTTTTTCAACGTAGTCGATTTCTTCCCTGGGAACCCCGTGCCAGGGTTTAACGAGGTTATCCATTAATATACCTCCTTCTTTATTGCCCAGTCGAGCTATCTTCGATTATTCCCGGTGCAAAAGTAGAATAAATTATTTCTTCAATCGTTCTTTGATGGAATCGTAAAGAGTCTCTATAAGTATCCATTTGTCATTCCCTTGAAGCTTGTCCCCGAATGCCTTAATCGGGGAACGGGAATCCAGTCATGCCTTTGCCGGGATTAATTAGTTAGACATAACCTGGATTCCCGCCTGCGCGGGAATGACGACTTTTTGAGATCTTGTCTTTTTAATAGCCTATTAAAATTTTTTCCTTAAGAATATCAAGAAGATTCTTAAAAAAGAGGAGAGCTTATTTTTTTCCTTTCATAACTAATTGGTTATATAGTAATAATTCCCCCCTATCTTGTCAAGCAAAAAACACCCCCTGTAACAAATATTTTTCCAATGGCAGGTGACCAGTACAAATAGTGAGAATTCCAGTTTTTTCAAAAATCCAGCTTTTGGGAAAGTTCCTGGTTTTCCTTGAAAGTATTTTTTCCCATCCGTTTAATAAAAACAATCAGGGGAAAAATTCATTTTGACTTTTTAAGAAGGGGGTGGAAAAAAATAAAACTCTGAAAATAACGAAAATAATGATCAAAAGTTGAAAGGGGCTGTTCATGGTATTGACGATTCGGCAAGATGAATTTCAATTGATGAAGATGATTGTTCTGGATAAGGATCAAGATGAGGCCCTTCGCTAATAAAGAATTTTGTGGCACGTTTAGAGCAACAGGCCAATCAGGGCCTGAAATCCCATCTGGACCGGTGAAACGGCTGTGGAGGAAAGATCCCCTTGGCAAATTTTGGGTATTTCCGAAAAGGCGGACCCAAGAGAGATCCGACGGGTCTACCGCAGAAGCCGCTCCCCCATCCAGACCCGACAGGACCGGCCGGAATTCCAGATAACCACCGAAAGAATAGGGTTTTTTTTCGGTTTCGGTAGCATCAAACTCGTACTCCCCGGCCCGGGCCTGTGGCAAAAAAAACCCCAGCAAAATAAAAATAAGACCAGGGAGATCTTCATATTATGGGTCATCGGCAAACACCTGTCTTCTCTCTTGGCTCGATTTCCGGTATCCGGGAAATCATCTCAAGGACTCCATCTTCGGCATATAGGTCAAGGTGAAAACCTCATCCTTTAATTCACGTTTCTTGATCTTGGCGAAGATCATGACCGATTTATAACCTTTATAGAGGGGGCTGTCCGTCTCAATGACTGCGGGCCGGACCAGCCCTCCGCCGAAGTCTTTGACGTCCTTGAAATAGATGGTCTTGATGAGCATCGAAGCTTCGGTCAGACACTCGATCTTCGTGGGTACTTTTTTACTCTTGTCCACCCACATGTTCAATTTGTCATAAGCCACGGCCTTGGTTTTTGCCTTGAGTCGCAGGAGGTATTCATTGCCTGGTTCCTCGACCTTTTCGACTAAATATTCCTCCGCATAGTCCAGGGCGAGAATGTCGGCGTTATTGAAGACCCCGCCGACGACCGACTGCAGACTGGTTATGCGGACCGGCTTACCGACGTTGGGGATATAGAGCCACATATTGTCTCCCAATCGTAAGGTGGTCCTTCCTTTTTCACTGGCCGGTGCCAAAAAGAGACCGGCTATTTTATCCTTGCCCTTCTTGACCGTGTAATAGGTGTACTCCTTCTTTCTCCCGTCCGGTTCATTGTTGATAATCTTCCGGTAGGACTCGAAAGATTCGGGATTGAGGTTCCTGTCGATCTGGTTTAAAAGCTGGTTGCCGTCTAAGGCCAGAACAGGAAATGAAAACAATAGAAATGAAATAACCGTCAAAAATTTTATCATAACTACCTCCAATATATAATAGCTTATAGCTCACAGCTCGTTGCTCCCAGGGAAAGCAAAAAACCGAAAGGAAAGGCTTTGCATTTTACACTTGATGGTTTCGCAAAAAGTCGCCCAAGGCCCTTTTCATCATTCCGATCGGTCGGCTATGCCGACCTTAACAAGAGACTTCCGGTGGAAGTCGAGCGAAAACGGGAATCCAGGGAATTCAATATGTTCTGGACCCCCGCTTTCGCGGGGGTGACGGCCCATCTGACTTTTCGCGAGTCCATCACAATTTGGACTTTGAACTTAAGTATTACACATGTCTCAACGCCTCAATCGGCTCCATCCTCGAAGCCTTGAAGGCCGGCTGAAGGCTTCCGAGGACTGCCACGACAATCACGATCAGGGATATCGTCGTAATATCCTGAACCGTCACCGATGGCGACAGGACCAGACCCGACTGCCGTCCAAAGTCAAAGGTAATTTTTGCCGCTTTCAAGATGTAGATAATTCCAACTCCGATAATATTGCCGACCACAGCGCCTAAAATCCCCAACCAGAATCCCTCGATCACAAACATGGAGAGGATCTTTCCGGGCAAGGTTCCGATCGCCGCAATGGTGCCGATTTCACGAATTCTCTCATAGACCGCCATGATCATCACGTTCATTACGCTGATCAGGACGATGGCGATGAGCATAATCTTAATAAAAATGGTCATGAGGTCGATCATCCGAATAATATTGTAGAAGGGAGTAAGTCCTTCCCAGGTATGGACCTCGAAGGCGGGCTTCCCCTGCTTGTTCTGCTCCCCGGAGAGCCTGTTGTTGAGAGTAGTGTAAACGGCCTGGAGTTTTGTGAAATCCTTGAGACGGATCGCAATCTCGCTTATTTCCATCTCCTCCATCCTGAGTATCTCCATGGCATCTTCAATATGAAGGTAGCCGTCTCGTCCTCCGGGGCCCGTGATACTCTCTATGATACCACTCACCCGCAGTTGTTTTCCGTTCACGGAGCCATCCCTGTTGGTGGCAATCACAACGATAGTATCGCCCACCTTCACCTTCATCCCCTTAGCGATAAGCTCAGGAATGACGATCTCACCTTTTTGGATAGTCTTTTCTCCGTCTGTAATCCTTGAAGCCAGGAGGGGCAGAGTCTTCATCTCCAATTCCGGATTGACCCCATTGAGTCTAATATTGGTCGTTTCGGTGAAGCTGCTGAACATTCCACCGAACTTTATTCTGGGAGAATAGGATTGGATCTCAGGTATCCCCAGAAGGACCTTCTCTATTTTTTTCACTGCCTGGGGCATCATATTCATGGTCAGGGGAAGGTTGTCGATGGAAGCGATATAACCCTTTCGGTGGATCTGGATATGGCCCAACATGGAATCGGTCATTTGTCCAGTCATCATGGATTTGAAGGAACCGGTAACCCCGACAAAAAGAAGAACAAAGATAACCCCAAACGCTATAAGAGACGCCGTCAGTATGGTCCTTCGCTTATAACGTAATAGGTTCCTGATGGCGATTTTGAAAAGATTGCGCATTATTTTTTCCCCCTTCCGTTTTCCTGCCCGTTCAATTTCCCGTCCACCAGGGTATAGACGACTTCCGCCTCGCCGACAATCTTGGGATCGTGAGTGGAAAAAATAAAGGTGGTCTGGAACCGGTCCCGCATGGATTTCATCAGATCAATGATCATAAAGGCCGTCTTGCTGTCCAAGTTGGCCGTGGGTTCATCGGCCAGGACCAGTTTGGGATTAGGCACCAGGGCCCGGGCTACGGCCACCCGTTGTTTCTGGCCTCCGGAAATCTGGTCCGGGTATTTGTCTTTCTGCTCGGTCATTCCTACGGCCGCCAGCAGGGCTAGGACCCGTTTCTTTCTTTCGGGGGCTGGGACTTCCTGGACCATTAGGAGAGGATATTCAATATTTTCATAAACCGTCAGGACCGGCATCAGGTTGAAATCCTGAAAGATAAACCCCATATGTTGCCCGCGGAAAGTCGCCGACTGTTTGCGGTTAAGTGTGACGACATCGGTGCCGGCCACTTTGATTTGTCCCTGGGTCGGTTTATCCAGACAGCCGATCAGGTTCAAAAGCGTAGTCTTCCCGCTTCCGGAAGGCCCGATCACCGAGACAAAGGCCTTTTCATCGATCTCCAAGCTGATGCCCTGCAGGGCAGGGATGACCACCTCTCCTACTCGATAATCCTTGAATACATCCTTTATTTCAATCAATCCCATAGTTCCTCCATAAAAAAGACCCCGCCGAAAAGAAATAGGCCGGGGCCTTGCAAAAAAATTGAGCTATCTCAGCCATCCGGCCCAGACCGGAAGGCCGTTGGCGTCTCTCAAGGTTAGAACGGACTCTCCTTTTTTAACTACACCGGCAATGATGGTCGGTTTGTTTTGAAAATTAATCCTGGCCCCTTAACCTCGATCTTATCTCCTTTTTCGATTTTAACATCCAGGCGCTCCTCATACCAGGTGGGTCCCAGATGTACAGGGATGGTCTCCGTTTCCGTTTTTAACAAAAGCTTGACCCCGTTGTTCATGCCTTTCAAGGGTACCACCTGTTCAACCCGAACAACTTCCCCTTTGAGTGTGTCCGCCAGGGCGGGATTGTAAAACCGGTCATACGACGTTCCCGTACCCCATCCGCCGCTGCCCTGCCAGCCCCTCCAGGGTCTGGCAAGGGCCCAGGAAGCAAGTAACACCAGAAACAATACCGCCACGACTACCATACCTGTTTTGTTTTTCATGTTATCCTCCTCGATTTTATTTTATTATATTCCTATATAGATATGTAGTATAATATAATAATTATTTGTCAAGTAAGAAATCGGCTGATAATTTTGCCGTCTTCCTGGGATTAAAGATCCATTTTCATTCTTTTAAACTCTTCCCCGCTGATTTCTCCCAACGCAAATCGTCTCTTTAAAATAAACATGGGGTCTTCAGTTTTTTGAAGGTCGCCGGATGAATGATTCCTGAGGCGGGAAAAAAGATAAAAAATCCCCCAAAAAGCCAATCCCCATAAACCTATCTGAATCATCCAGGCCAACGGCCCCAACCCGAAATAGCCCCACCAGTAACAATTCCACCACATGATCCCACCTCCTCAAATCGGTTCTAACGGTTACCCCAGCCCAGGCCCGCGATGCCTGCGCCCTTTTTCTATTGAATCTTATTTTTTCAACTGTTCGGGAGTCAAAAGGGCTCGACATTCCATTTTATAATTAAGCCAAATCTCCCGGATTTTTTCGCGAAGCTCCTGGACTTCCTCTCGCTGCCGGTTCAACCTGGATGTATCTTCTGCAGTCCTGGAATCCATCACCCTCAATTCCGCTTGTTTGATCATTAATTCTCTTTGCAGCACTCGGATACTTTTCAGATACTCGGCTTGAACAGCCTTCAACTTCGAGGCTTGATCCGGAGTTAAATGTAATTCAGTATCACCACAAGCCCCCAGACCATATCCGTATCTCATGCCCATTCCCAGGCCTGGTCCCCGCATCTCGGCAAAGACCGCCGGGCCGGGAAGGATCATTATGACCATGATCAGCAAAATTTTATTCATAAAGTGTTTCCCCTTGGACTTTTTTAACGGCTGCATGAAGGAGTCCCAAATTGACCGGTTTTTCAAAATACCCATAAAGAACCCCCTTGATTGGTTGGAGGCCTTCATTTTCATTGAGACCGAAACCGCTTACCAGGATAACCGGCAGGCGGGGGTGGGTTTTCTTGATAGGCAGGATGAATTCCTTACCCCCCATGCGGGGCATGGAATAATCGGTAATCACCAGATCGATTTCTCGTTGTTCCAAAATCCGCAATCCCTCAAGGCCGTTTTCGGCCGGAAATACCTCATATCCTTTTTCGGTAAGATAGTTAGACAGAAGGGTCCTGGTCATTGAATCATCTTCCGTTATAAGAATATGGAATTTGTTACTCATCTTTTTCTTTTTTGAAAAAGGGGAGGGAACGCCTCCCTCCCCGGGTTTGGGTTTTGTTTAGGGGTTAAGGAGTTTCCTGGCCTCCAGGTTGAACTGAAGTCGTTTTTCCTGGAGCTGACCTTGAAGGCCCTGCATATCCCTCTGTAAGGCTGCGATCTGCCCTTCATCCGGATTGGCACTGCTCCAAAGGGTCCTCATTTGAGATCTCTTGGCAAAAAGCTCGTTTTGCTGGGGGGCAATATCCTTCAGGAAGGATTCACGTAAGCTCTGCAGTTGAGCGGCTTTTTCCGGAGTTACATTAGCGGAGCCATAAGCATAAGGTCCCATGCCGGAACCCGGTCCCATACCGTTACCTGGTCCCATTCCCATACCCCGGCCCCAGGGACCGGCCATGGCCGTCCCGGCAGAAACTACCAGTAAAGCAACCAGCAAGATCGGCAAAACACGTTTCATTTTGTTCACCTCCTTTCCTACACAACTTCATGAGTAATTAGTTATCAAATCATAAAGCAATAGTTATGCCAAGAGGAATCACTGAGGTTATCCCCTTATATTTACGGTCATTTTCTAATTAACGGTCTTTCGGGGATGTTTACGATTCGACAATAATGTCGGGGATGCTTTAAAGAGAAGACTGTTGTATCATCCTTATATTCCAAGAAGTTTTGTTTTCGAGACGATCATTCCCCTGGAGAATAAAATTGTCGAACGAATGCTTCTCTGAACTATCCAGAATGATGCGGCCCGGAATCATGTCCTATGGACAATAAAAATTCAATCCTGACTTAAAAAAATGATTAACAAATAATGATACTATATGAGTAAATAGTAATATAGAAATAAAAAATATCATCTTAGAACAACTTGTCTATTCCATAAAAGGAGGAAAAAATCATGGAAAACCAACAACCGACCATTGAAGAATTATTGAAGAACATGGAGAAGATCCGTGGAGGGAAGCCGCGATAGGATTTCCGGCAAAAGATCTGGCAGACTTCGGGGAACATTTGACCCACCTGGCCCAAAAGGCCATCCCCAACTACCGGGCCAAGACGATCTACCGCTCTTTGGAGGAGAGACTGAATCGCCCGGAGAAAAAAGAACCCATAAAAGAATAAAACCAGGGAATCATTTAACCTTTTCTTTGAGCCAGACGGCGAGCTTCTCCCCGATGGCCTCCCGGACCTGTCTGGTCTTTTCCAGTTTTTCTTCCCAGGTTCCGGTGAAGCTGGAAGGGTCGGCAAAACTCCAGTGGAGACGGGTGGTGATCCCCGGGAAGAAGGGGCACTTTTCGGCGCAGGTCTCGTCACAAACCGTTATTACATGGGTGTAGAGTCTTTCTTCTTTGAAAAGATCAAAAGCGCTTTTGGTATTATTTCGGGAAATGTCAAGGCCGATTTCTTTCATGACCTCCACGGCCAAAGGGTTCAACACCCCCGGTTCCAGCCCGGCGCTTTCCGCCTGGAAGCGATCGCCGGCCATGGAATTCAGCAGGGCCTCGGCCATCTGGCTCCGGGCCGAATTATGGATACAAACAAACAGAACCTTGTCTTTGTGCATTAATTTCCTCCCAATTTCATTTTGATCAATATATTTTATACTAATATTTTTAAAAAAGGAACGGGTTAACCGGGCTCCCTTTTTCTTCTTGACAAGCCGGCTACCCAACTATATTATTATGTAGTAATATAATAACAAGGGTGATCTTCAATGGCAGCCAATGATATTATTCAGATTCGAATAGGCAATTTCCCCATTGGAATCATAGGCCTGAAAGAGGCCATGACCGATCTGGCCCCCACCCTGGGCAAGGTTTCGGATCAGGAAATGGCCGAGGGGTTACTCCGACGCCTGGCCAAACAGAATTATATCCCTGAAAAGGCCAGGACAGAATACGGGTGTGCCCTGGTCCGGGAATTCAAAAAATTTCTGGGCCAGGAAATTTCGAATTTGGAGAAACCGAAAGGGCTGGTCATCAAGGTCCTGGGCCAGGGTTGCGCCAACTGCCAGGCCCTCAGCCAGCGGATTATGGAGGTCCTGGGGGAATGGGGTCAGGGTCTTTTTCTTTTGCCGGGGAGGAAAAAACCGTCACCCCTCCTCCGGCGAATGTTCAGCAGGGATGTTCCGAAGACGACCAGGAAACTTCCTCCTGTTCGGCTTCCTCCTCTCCTCTTTTCGATACTACGGAAAACAACACCTCTAATCCTGATCCGAAACCCGGACCTTCTTCAACCTTTCAAAGGTCCACCGGAGATACCGAAGGTGGAAGCTGAAAAAAACTTTTCCGGGAAGAGATAATAAGGAAGGGATAAACAATATGCTCCATATTCAAATTCTATACACCCAGGGCTGAACGGCCAAAGACAAGGCGCTGGAAGCGATACGAAAAGTCCTTGAGGAAAAAAAAATCAGTGGCTCGATTGAAGAAATTTTAATTACCACCGAAGAAGAAGCCTGGAGAAATAATTTTTTGGGCTCCCCCACTATCAAAATCAATGGAACAGACCTGGAGCCTTCGGCTAGAAATCTTTCCCAAACTGGTCTGGGCTGACGTTTTCATGTCGCTGAGGATGGTCGATTCTCAAAAATGCCGCCGGAATCTTTGATAAGAGAACAAATTGAATTTTTTATGAATACTTGAAAATGAGGATGTTTAAATGACCGAAGCGATTCCTAAAAAACTCTCTTTTCTGGACCGTTTTCTGACCTTATGGATCTTTTTGGCCATGCTGGCGGGCGTGGGATCCGGATATCTGTTTCCCCAGGTGGTCGGATTCTGGAACCTCTTCCAGGTGGACACCACCAACATCCCTATCGCCATTGGCCTGATCCTGATGATGTACCCTCCCCTGGCCAAGGTCAAGTATGAAGAGCTGGGGGAAGTTTTTAAAAATTTCAAAGTATTGACCCTCTCCCTGGTCCAGAACTGGGTCATCGGCCCCATCCTGATGTTTCTCCTGGCCATCCTCTTCCTGGCCGGCTATCCGGAATACATGGTGGGTTTGATCATGATCGGTCTGGCCCGCTGCATCGCCATGGTCATTGTCTGGAACGAGCTGGCCTCCGGGGACACCGAATACTGTGCCGGCCTGGTGGCCTTCAATTCCATCTTTCAGGTCCTTTTTTTCTCCCTCTACGCCTATATCTTCATTACCATCCTGCCCGGCTGGTTCGGACTCAAAGGCACGGTGGTCGATATCTCCATCGGTCAGATTGCGAAAAGTGTTTTTATTTATCTCGGCATCCCCTTTATCGCCGGAGTCATCACCCGTTTCACCCTGATCAAGATCAAAAACAAGACCTGGTATCATGAGAAATTCATCCCCAAAATCAGCCCCATCACCCTGATCGCCCTGCTCTTTACCATCATTGTCATGTTTTCCCTCAAAGGGGAATACATCGTTCAACTGCCGCTGGACGTGATCCGGATCGCCATCCCGCTGACTATTTATTTTGTGATTATGTTCTTTATCTCTTTTTATATGTCCATGAAGGTCAAGGCGACTTATGAGCAGGCCACCACCTTGAGTTTCACCGCCGCCTCCAACAATTTCGAATTGGCCATTGCCGTAGCGATCGCTGTCTTCGGAATAAATTCAGGAGCCGCCTTTGCCGCCGTTATCGGTCCCCTGGTGGAAGTGCCGGTCTTGATTAGTCTGGTTAATGTGGCCCTCTGGTTCAAAAGAAAATATTTCCCTTTTGCCGTGGAGACGCCCACCGGTATCTGCCATGTGACCTGTAAACCGTAGTCTGGACAGGTCGTAAAATTTATTTTGACAGGATTTACACGATAGAAAAGTTGACAAGTTCGTAAAAGTCGTCACCCCGACGAAAGCCGGGGTCCAGCAAAAGCATAACGGTTAAGAACCTGGATTCCGTCTTTCGTCGGAATGACCTATCTCGGATTACAGGGAATTTTCAGGAATCCATCAAATTGATCAAATTTAAATAAAAGGAGTCTTCCGTGTTATTGGAAACCTATCGATTAGAAATTTTTAATTCAAAGTGCAACCCGGGGGCCATGGCGGTCCATTGCTTCGCCCATCTGGATCAGGACGTCAGTGAAGCCATTCCTTATCTGAACACCGTCCTGGGCGGGTTCAACGTCACCCGGGAGCCCCCCTCGGTCACTTTCCGTTCTCAGGGGAAATTGATCACGGTTCACGGCGATAAAATCGCCATCAATGCCCTCAAGGACGAAACAGAGGCCAGGAAGATAGTGGAATGGCTGAAAAGGGAAATCAACGAGGCTTGGGATAAAAGGGGAGAAATCGAACCTTCCTATGAAAGTCTGCCGCGACCCCAGGTTATGCCGATCCTCAAATTACTTCCGAAAACAAACTGCCGTCAGTGCGGTGAACCGACCTGCATGGTCTTTGCCGTCTCGGTTACCGAAGGGGTGAAAGGGGTCGAGGATTGCCCTCCTTTAACGGAGGAAAACCAAAAAAAATTGAAGGAATATCTGACGCCGTTTAAACTGGACTTTTAAATTATTCTATGATCTTTTTCCCTTGACTTTTGACAAAACATAATATAACTATATAGTCATGGAAAATAAAATAAATATTAAACAGCAAATTTATGAAGAGCAGGCCAATGTCCTCAAGGCGCTGGGTCAGCCCACCCGTCTCCAGATACTGGATCTGCTCAAAGAAGGCGAGCATTGCGTTTGCGAAATTTTCCCGGCCATCAATCAGGAACAGGCCAATGTCTCCAAACACCTTTCGATTCTGAAACAGGCCGGGATCCTCGAATCCCATAAAGAAGGTCTTCGCATCATTTACCGCATCAAAAACCCGGAAGTCCTGGATCTGATCGAGGGCGTTTCCAGGATGCTGAAAAATCAATTCCAGGAACAAAGGAGAATTTTCTCCAAATTATAATTTTTTTCTTCTTTTTACAACTTATTGGTCATATAATCAATAAGTAAGAAAGATGCCTTTCACCATGAAAGAAAGAACTTATCTCCTCCTGATTGTAGGGGCCTTCCTAGCCGCCTATTATGTTCCCTGGGGCAGTCCTCTGATCCGTCAATCCGGGTTGGAGGCCTTTATGATGCTCCAGGAGTATGCCCGGGAACATGTCCTGACCTGCCTCATACCGGCCCTGTTCATCGCCGGGGCCATTTCGGTCTTTGTCTCCCAGGCGGCCGTGTTGAAATATTTCGGGGCCGAGGCCAAAAAGATCCTGGCCTACAGTGTGGCCTCTGTTTCCGGAACCATTTTGGCCGTCTGTTCCTGTACGGTCCTTCCCCTGTTTGCCGGGATCTATATGAGGGGGGGCGGTATCGGTCCGGCCACGGCTTTTCTATACTCTGGGCCGGCCATCAATGTCCTGGCCATTGTCCTGACCGCCCGCATTCTGGGCTGGAAACTGGGTCTGGCCCGGGCCCTGGGAGCCGTGGGATTTGCCTTTATCGTCGGTCTGGCCATGCATTTTATCTATCTTAAGGAAGAAAAGGCCCGGGTGGCCGGGACCCTGTATCTTCCCGAGGAAGAGGCCAAGACCCGCCCCTTATGGAACGAAGTGGTTTACATGGCTACCCTGGTTTGCATTTTGATCTTCGCCGCCTGGGGAAAACCGGCCCAGCCGGTCGGTTTCTGGATGGCCGTCTGGTCTGTCAAGTGGTATATTACAATCGGCTTTTTAGTCCTGCTGGGCTTGGAATTGGGGTCCTGGTTCCGAAAAGAGGAAATGGTTAACTGGGGGCAGGCCTCCTGGGGATTTGCCAAACAGATACTACCTCTCCTATTCGGAGGGGTTTTGGTCGCCGGATTTCTCCTGGGCCGTCCCGGACACCCGGCCCTGATCCCGGAACACTGGATTCAGTCTTTGGTGGGCGGCAATTCCCTGTGGGCCAACCTCTTTGCCTCCGTTTCCGGGGCCTTGATGTATTTTGCCACTCTGACCGAAGTGCCTATCCTTCAGGGCCTTATAGGCAGCGGTATGGGTCAGGGACCGGCCCTGGCTTTGCTTCTGGCCGGTCCGGCCTTAAGCCTGCCCAGTATGCTGGTTATTCGCAGTGTCATTGGAACCCAAAAAATGCTCGTCTATTCCGGGCTGGTGGTGGTCCTTTCCACCCTGGCCGGCTTGATATACGGGGCGCTGGTGACCTAAAAATGGCTCACAACCATCGATATAATAGACCGTCCTCTGTTACGTTACAATTTGAGACCAGGGCCTATGCCTCAAAGGATTTGCTATGCAGCCTGTGTCAAAATAATCCCAATACGACAGAAAGAACTACTTGTAGTTAAGGAGGTTTTACCATGGAAATAAAGGTGCTGGGACCCGGATGTCCAAAATGTCAACAAACGGAAAAAATCGTCAAGGAGGCCGTGGCCGCGGCGGGAGTGGATGCCCAGGTAGAAAAAATTACCGATGTCATGAAAATCATGACTTATGGAGTCATGGGGACCCCGGCCGTAGTGGTGGACGGCCAGGTGAAATCAATTGGTAAGGTTCCCAAAAAAGAAGACGTAATAAAATGGATTAAAACTGAAAAAGCTCCGGCCTGATCATGGTCTCCGGTGGACCGGGCCAGGCGGTCCGGCAAACCGACTATGGTTGAATTCGGGGCCACCGGCTGTGTCCCCTGCGATATGATGACCCCCATCCTGGCCGACCTGAGAAAAAAATACAAAGACAAGCTGAACGTGCTCTTTGTCCATATGGGGCAGGAGCAAATAATGGGCGCCCGTTTCGGGATACAAAACATTCCGATCCAGGTCTTTTTCGACCAAAAAGGGCGGGAGGTTTTCAGGCATGCCGGGTTTTTTCCCCAAACAGAGCTTGAAAAGAAAATGAAACAGAAGGGTTTGTTATAGAAAGAAAATGGAGATTATAACGCTATGATATTGAAATCAGGATTAATTATAAGAATTGTTTTTACCCTTTCCTTTGTTTTGCTTTTTCAAGCCCTTGGATGGGAGCTGATTTATGCCGCAGGCTATAAAGAAATTCCGGTCAAAGGCCTGGTAAACCTGATCGACCTGGGAGCCGATTCCTGCCTGCCCTGCAAAATGATGGCCCCGATCATGGTTAAGCTGGAGAAAAATTATAAGGGTAAAGCCGCCATTATTTTTATCGACGTCTGGAAATTCCCGGATCAGGCCAAACGGTTCGGTATCCGGGCCATCCCCACCCAGATCTTTTATGATAAAACCGGTAAAGAAATTTACCGCCATATGGGTTTTATGAGTGAAGGAGAGATAGTCCACCAGTTGAAAAAGATGGGAGTCGATTGAACGGATGCTGGAAAATATTTTTCTGACATTATCAGTGCCCTTCTGGGCCGGATGCTGGGCGATGTGGGTAATTACTGGCAGATCCTGGTGGGGCTGATTCTGATCTGGGTGGCTTTGGGTATGCTGGGGGTCGAGAGGTGCTCCCTGTCGGGCAACCTTTTATACCGTCTCAATCTAAAAGGGATCAAAGGGGCACTGGTTCTCGGCCTGGCTTACGGGGTCCTTTCCGGGTCCTGCACCTTCGGCTTTATCGCCCCCATTCTGGCCCTTATCACCATTCAAAAAATGGTCCTCAATGGGATCATCATGATCCTCCTTTTCGCCCTGGGCCATTGCCTGCCCATTGTTATCGCCGGCAGCTCCACGGCCGCTGTCCGTAAACTTGTTGAAAACCAGTCCTGGCAGACCGGCGGCCTGTGGTTCCGCCGCGGGGCCGGAGTTCTGATCGGCCTCCTGGGTCTTTATTTCATCGCCAATCCGTTTCTATCCGCCTGATCATTATCGGACCCGTTTTTTTTGAATTTTTGACCTGCCTTTTTTATGTTTCTCCTGGTTATTAATCCGAATTTATTTTTTACGCTTTCCGGCTTTATAAAGGGTCTCCCATAGGCTTGCCATGAAAATGGAGGGCTGGCATAAAATGGGACCAGGGGATCCTCTTCTCTGGGGTGACCCACTTTACAGCAACGCTTCTTGATAATGACTCTATGGACAACCCCTAAAAACAAAACCCCCTGACATCGAATAAAAAGTTAGAAATAAATTCTTAGATCATGTAGTATAAGAATCTACACCGCGTCCGGGAATTGCCCCGGAAGAGTTGGCCTGAACAGAGCCCTTGACCTCAAGACAATTTCTTAACTATCCCGAGAAAAACCAATCGAGAAAACTGGGTCGATATTCAATGACTAAACGCCCAAAGGAAACCATCGTCATGACCAAATCAAATGCATCCTCGGAACAATTATTTAAGTCCACCGATGAAGATTATAAAAGCTTATTCGAACATGTCGGGTGCGGGGTGTATATCAGCACTAAGGAGGGCAAATTTTTAACGGCCAATCAGGTTTTGTTGGACATGCTGGGATATAAAAGCAGATCGGAATTCCTTTCTATGGATATTACCAATGACCTGTATGTGCGACCCGAGGATCGCCGAAAGTTTCGTAAAATGATCGAACGCGACGGACGGGTCATCGACTACGAGGTGGAGTTTAAACGCAAGGTCGGGAGCCCGATCACCGTTTTGCTCACCAGTCATGTGCGTTATGATTCCCGGGGAGAAATTCAGGGCTACGAAGGCATCGTCCTGGATCAATCCCAGCGGATCCAAATGGAAGAAAAACTGCAAATTTTCCAGGAAGATTTTAAGCGGCTTTTTGAAAATATTCCCGTCGGCGTTTTCGTCAGCACCACGGAAGGCAAGTTTTTAAACGCCAACCAGGCTCTTCTGGATATGCTGGGCTATGGAGAAAAAGAAGATTTCCTGAAAATCGATATCACCAAAGATTTGTATGTGAACCCTAAAGACCGCCACCGGTTTCGGGAATTAATTGAAGGCGAGGGAAGGGTCGTCGACTTCGAAGTGGAATTCAAGCGTAAGGACGGTAGTACCATCCCCATCCTGCTCACCGGCCATGTCCGGCGCGACCGGAACGGAAAAGTCATCGGATATGAAGGGATCAACGTTGATCTGACCCGGCGAAAACGGATGGAACGGGAACTGCAGGAAGCCTATGATTTCATGAACAAGATTATTCAAAGCTCACCCAACCCCATTATGGCCACGGAACTCAACGGCAATATCATGATCTGGAACCGGGCCGCCGAAGAAACCCTGGGTTATACGGCCGCAGAAGTCATCGGTAAAATGGGCATCGACAAAATATACCCGGAGGGCATGGCTCGCAAAGTCATGCAAATGATGCGCAGCAGCGAATACGGCGGTGTCGGAAGATTAAATTCATTTCCGATGGTCTATGTCCGCCGCGACGGCGAAGTGGTAGAAGGCACGCTGTCGGCCAGAATGCTTTATGACAGCAAGGGCAACGAGATAGCCTCGGTCGGATCCTTTGTCGATCTCCGTGAGCGGCTGGAGATGGAACGCGCCCTGCGCCGCACCCAGGAACAGCTGCTGCAGTCCGAGAAGTTGGCGGCCATGGGAAGATTGACTTCACAGATAGCCCATGAGCTGAACAACCCGCTTTATGGAATTATGAACACCCTGGAGCTCTTGAAGACTGAAATTCCGCTTCAAAGCAAACGCAGAAAAATCCTGGAGATGGCCCATTCGGAGACAATCCGCCTCAGCGATATGCTACGGAAAATGCTTTCATTTTCCAAGCCGGATCAGGAAGCCCGTCAGCCGGTGGATATTAATTCGGTTTTGGATGAAATCCTGCTGCTTCATGAAAAACAGCTCAGGGAAAACGATATCAAAATTTCCGCGGTCCTGGCCGAGGGATTGGGGCGGATCCTGGCTTCTAAGAACCAATTGCGGCAGGTGTTTCTCAATCTGATCGCCAATGCCCGGGATGCCATGCCCAAGGGCGGGACGTTGACGGTGACCACCTCGGGAACTCCTGATGAAATCCTCATTGAAATATCCGACACCGGTATAGGAATCCCCGAGGAAAACATCGGGAAAATTTTCGACAGTTTTTTTACCACCAAAGATGAAATCAAAGGGGTCGGCCTGGGCCTGTCGGTATGTTACGGGTTCATTAAAGACCACGGCGGCGACATCATGGTGGACAGCCGGGTCAATTTGGGAACCACCTTTACGATCACGCTGCCGGTAAACAAAAAGCCGGATCCACAAACTACTAACTGACCAATCTGCAATTTTTGATAAGCCTTCTCTAATAGTTGGGAACCTACAGTGAATGCCGACACCGGTAAATGCCTCTTTCTTCCCTGGGAGATTCCAATTACCCTGTTGGGCAAGGGAAAAGCACAATCACAGGCAGGTCACTCCTGTTACCTAACTTCAGCCAAAAATATTTTATTTTACCTCTTTGTTTCTGGCGATTAATAATTAATCTTTATGGAATCATGAATAAATTCCCATGATTAATTATTGATTTAAATATAATAACTATAATAAATATATATCTAAACATTTCTTTTTGGGACTTATTTTATATAAGTATTTCATCTTACTTTAAATTCATTTTTTTCTTGACAAACATTATCAATAGTAATTATAGTAATTAATAAAATAACTATAATTAAAGGAGTGGGATATGGAAGACGTCCTAACTGTTTTCAAGGCCAGCCAGTACTGCAATGTTTCTCCCAAAACAATTATCAATTGGATCGAATCGGGTTACATTAAAGCCTATAAAACAGTAGGCGGTCATCGTCGCATGAAGCGATCGGATCTTGAAGCCTTCATGAAAACCCAGGGGATCCCCCTCCCGGACCAAAAACCGGCCGACACCAAAAAAAGGATTCTGGTGGTGGATGACGATCCCATCATAGTCGAGACCATCGTTCAATCCCTAGAAGAAGATGAATTTGATTACGAAGTAATCTCGGCCGCCGATGGATTTGAAGCCGGATTGCAGGTTTCTCATTTTTCACCCAACCTGGTCATTCTCGACATTATGATGCCCGATATCAAGGGCTATGAAGTATGCAAAAAAATTAAAGACAACCCGAACACCAGGGATACCAAGATCATTGTCCTGTCCGCCTACCTGGATGATGAAAAATTCAAAAAAATGAAAGAAAACGGAGCGGATGCCTGCTTTTCCAAACCGCTGCCCCTGACCCAGTTGAAAGATGAAGTGGCCCGTTTACTGGATCTTCGCTGACTCGGACATTTTTTAGGAAATTATTATTTAGCCTTTGTGGCTTAGTGACTTGGTGGCTAACTATTATTTTTTATCCAATCGGGAGGCCTCTATGAAACTTAAGGAAGCTTTGAATAAAAAGGCTTTTGTCGTCACCTCCGAAGTCCAATCGCCGATTGACCAGAAACCGGAAGAACTCGTTCAAAGCCTCAGTCCGGTGCAGGGCCGGCTGGATGGTGTTTCATTAATGGAGGTGGAATTCGGGGGTGTGGTCGGCGACACCATCAAGACCTGCCAACTGCTGAAAAAAATCCGGATGGAACCGATTTACCAGACCACTACGCGCCTAAAAAATCGTCTTCAACTGGAGAAGGATCTGCTCAATGCCCATCAGGCCGGAATTGAAAATCTGTTGGTATTTACCGAGGATTACCGCATTACTGGAGACAGCCTCCAGGAAATGATGTTTTTTCATGTGGATGCCGGCAAACTGCAGTACGTTCTGGAAAACCTGAAAGAAGGTCATACCCTGGAAGGCGAAGCCCTTAAATCCGGGACCGAATTCCTGGTGGGGTCAGGCGTGGAATCCGACTGGGGTAAAAATGTACCGGAGCTGGAGCTGAAAGAAATGGAGGAAATGACCCGGATGGGCACCGGCTACTTCCTGACGACGCCGGTATTTGATCTGGACAAGTTTGCAAAATTCATGCAGCGGACCAACACCTTTGGCCTGCCCGTGATAGCCGAGGTCATGATTCTGCGCACGGCCGGTATGGCCCAATTCCTCAACAGGCATCTGAAATCCGGGATGGTCCCGGAGTGGATCGTCCAAAAACTGGCCCGGGCCGGGGATAAACAAAAAGCCAGTATCGAAATTTTCTCGGATCTTGTGGCCGGGTTAAAAAATCTTTGCCAGGGAGTCCACATAATCACTATTGGCGCGGAAGAAAAACTGAAGATTTATCTGGATGCCGCCAAATTGTTATAATACCGGCTGGCCATTGGGCAGAATCGGTGAACCGGCCCAGAGTTATCAGGATTTACCCCGAGAAGGCTGAGAAGGAGTTTTTCTCTTGGAAACCATCACCTTGACGATTAATGGAAGGCGCATCAGCTGCCCCGCGGGAACCAGTATTCTGGAAGCGGCCCAACAACTGGGAATCAAAATTCCTCATTTATGCCACCATCCTGAGCTAAAACCCTACGGCGCCTGTCGCCTATGTCTGGTGGAGGACGAAAAAACCGGTCGCCTGATGGCCGCTTGTGTCACTCCGGCCGCGGAGAATATGGTCATCCAAACCGCAACCGACCGGATTATCGGTCACCGGCGAAACATCGCCCGCCTTATGATTGCCGAACATCCGGAATCCTGCCTGATCTGCAGCAAGGGCAACCGCTGTAAACTCAGACAAACGGCCGCCGAACTGGGCCTCGGCCAAACCAATCTCTATCCCCTGGCCAATTTTAAGCCCCTGGAACAGGCCAATCCCTTTATTATCCGGGATCTGAGCAAGTGCATCCTCTGCGGTAAGTGTATCCGGGGTGACCATGAACTGGTGGTTGTCGGGGCCATTGATTACAATCAAAGAGGCTTTCGCTCTCGACCGGCCACCGCCCACGAAACCGGGCTGGAGAGGTCAAGCTGTACCTTTTGCGGAACCTGTGTCTCCCTCTGTCCCACCGGGGCCTTAGCCATCAAAAATACCAGTTACATAGGCAGTCCGGAGCGCGAAAGCGATACGGTCTGCGGTTTTTGCGGTGTGGGCTGCCTCCTGGCCGTCGGATCGGCCAATGAAAGGATCGTTGAAGTCAATCCGGCCGATCAGCCCCAAAGTGTCAATGGGGCCACTCTCTGTGTCCGGGGACACTTTGCCCATGACTTTCTAAATTCCCCCAAACGATTGGTCTCCCCTCTGATTCGTCCGGATCGAAATCAGCCGATATCAGAGGCAATTCCGGTGGACTGGGATGAGGCCCTGGATCTTGTCAGCAAGCGCCTGCAGGAAATCAAAAAAGAAAACGGCCCTCAGAGCATTGCCTTTCTCGGTTCATCCAAATGCACCAACGAAGAGAATTACCTCTTTCAAAAGCTGGCCCGGGTCGTTGTCGGAACCAATAATATCGACAACGGCGGCTACCTGTCCGGAAATTTTTTGTTTAAGGTTTTAGATGAGAAGACAGACGGCGGCTGCCGGATCAATCCTCTGAACCGGTTGGAAAACAGCGAAGCCATCCTGGTATTGGGAGCCGATCCGAATCATTCACTACCCGTTGTCAGCTATTATTTGAAGAGGGCCGCCAGGCGAGGCATCCCCATCGTGGTCGTAGATCCGAGACGAACGGAACTGGTAAACTTTGCCTCTTTCTGGCTTCGCCCCAGACCGCATTCGGACCTGGATCTGGTCAATGCCCTCACGGCCCTGCTCTACCAGGGTAAAGGCTACGATCCGGAGTACATCGACCGGTTTACGGAAGGATTCAGCCTTTTCCGCTACAGTCTGTCTTCTCTCGATCTTGACCGGACCTGCCGGGCTGCCGGGCTGGAGCGGGACAGTCTGACCCCCGTAGTTGAATTGCTTCGAGGAAAAAAGATCGCCTTTGTCATCGGTCAGGGCCTTTTGCAGCAAAAACAGGGAAATCACACTTTGGGTGCGATTCTGAATTTATCCCTGCTGACCGGAAGTCTCGGCACCGACCAAGGCGGAATTTATCTTTTGGCTCATGAAAATAATCAAATCGGGGCCCTGGACATGGGAACCGTGCCGGATCTGCTCCCTGGACGTCAGGCCGTTCATGATGAAGCGGCTCGCCGAAAGTGGGAAAAACTATGGAAAGTGAAGCTTTCCCCGGACCCGGGCATGAATATGGTCCGCATGATTGAGGCCGCCGAACAGGGCAGCTTGAAAGCCATGTACATTATGGGGGAAAATCCCCTCCGCTCCCTGCCTCAGCAGGAAAGGGTCCGAAAGGCCTTGTCCAAATTGGATTTTCTGGTGGTCCAGGATATCATTGCCGGCGAAACGGCTCAAATAGCCGATGTGGTTCTTCCCGGGGCGCCATTTTCTGAAAAACAGGGTTCGTTTACCAATCTGGAAGGACGAATTCAATCCTTCGATCCGGTGGTTGCCCCGCCGGGTAAGGCCAAGCCCGACTGGGAGATCCTCGATCTGCTGACCGCTAAAATGAAGCCAGGTGAAAATTACGGAAGCTTGGATAAAATCAGATTGGAGATTGTCAGAAATATACCGGCCTACATTGAACTCAGAAGCCTATCACAAGGTTGGATAGTCCAAACCAGTCAAAAAGCTATTTTTAACAAACAGAATCCGGATCTTTTAATGGGCTTTTACCCATTGGTAACCTCCACCGATGAACCGGAAGAAAACGAGTACCCACTGTTGGCCATTATCGGTTCGGTGCGCTATCATCTGGGAAGCGGAACCCGAACCGCTAATTCACCTCGCATCGGTGAATTTACTTTATGCGGACAAATCGAAATCTCGGCCGAAGAAGGGGCCAGGCTCAACATGGCCGATGGGGACAGGGTTCAGGTCCGTTCCCCTTTCGGGATCGTGCAACGGGCCGTCCAGTTGAAAAAAGAAATCGGTGCGGGCCAGCTTTTTGTGCCCCTGGCAGTGAATTCCAATGAGGCCATGAACCTGATTGACCTCACCGATTTGGCCGGCCCAAATTCTCCGGGGTGGAAGACGGTCAGGGTGAAAATAGAAAAAATTGAATAGGGATCCATTTTGATGAAATCGTAAAAAATCGCCCAAGGCCCATTGGCGTCATTCCCGTGGAAACGGGAATCCAGTTTTTTTAGTTAGTTAAGACTGATCTGGATTCCCGCCTGCGCGGGAATGACGGCTTCCAACGAATTTCCTGGAAGTTAGTTCATTATACAGCGCCGTTATGCGGCGTCTAATAGCTTTTTACGAACCGTCAATTTTGAGATGAACTTATTCTTGAATCTTGACACCGGAGCCACCCCTATGAATGATCCAAAAATTGATTTTGAAAAGCTCGAGTCCATCATTGCCCGGCACCAAGGAGAAAAGTGGGGACTGATCCCCCTGCTCCAGGAAGTTCAGGAAGCCTTCGGCTATATCCCGCCGGAATCCATCGAATCGATTGCCGAAGGAATGAAACTGTTCCCTTCCCGAGTTCAGGGAGTGGTCACCTTTTATTCCGGATTCTCCATGAAACCCAAAGGCAAATATGTGCTGAAGGTTTGCCGGGGGACCGCCTGCCATGTGAAAGGGAGCCGAAGCATTCTGAAAATGATGCAAAAGGAGCTCGATCTGAAAGAAGGTCAAACCTCCGAGGACAATCGATTCACCCTGGAAACGGTCGCCTGCCTCGGTGCCTGTTTTTTAGCCCCCACCATGTTGGTGAATCAGACCTATTTCGGCAAATTGGCCCCGGCCAAGGTTACCAGCATCCTGGATGAATACCAAAAGGATCAGAAGGAAAAAAAGAAATAATGGAAAAACTCCAATCCATCGGTCAAATGGAATGGCTTCGAACCAAAGTCCTGGCCCGGGCGGCCGAAAGCAAATCGGTCGTCCAGGTCTGCATGACCGGTTGCCGGGCCCATGGGGCTGCAGCGGTCAGAGCGGCCCTGGCCGAAGAGGTGGAAAGGCAGGGACTCGGCAAGCAGGTTGAAGTCCGTTCCACGGGCTGTCACGGATTCTGCGCCAAGGCCCCGGTCATTGCCATCGAACCTCTGGGTATTCAATATCAGGAGGTCAATCCGGAGGACGCGGTTGAAATCGTGGCCGAGACCCTGAAACGAAACCGGCTTATCGATCGTCTGGTCTATCATGAACCCGGCGGCGGTCTGCCGGTTTACTACAAGAATCAAATTCCCTTTTATCAAAAACAGGAAAAACGCGTGCTGGCCCGATGCGGACAAATTGATCCCACCCGGATCGAACATTATCTGGCCGCCGGCGGATACCGGGCCCTGGCCAAGGCGCTTTCAAAAATGTCGCCGGAAGAAGTTATTGCCGAAGTCACCGCCGCCAGGCTCAGGGGCCGCGGGGGCGCGGGCTTTCCCACCGGAACAAAATGGAAGTTTACCCGGGGGGCCGCCGGCCGGCCGAAATATATTGTCTGTAATGCCGACGAAGGCGATCCCGGCGCCTTCATGGACCGGGCTGTGCTGGAAGGCGATCCCCACTCCGTTCTGGAAGGCATGTTGATCGGAGCCTATGCCATTGGCGCTGAAAAGGGGATTATTTATGTGCGTGAAGAATACCCCATAGCCATCGAGCATCTGAATATTGCCCTGGAGCAAGCCGCCGGACTGGGGCTGCTGGGTGAAAATATCCTGGGAACCGGGTTTAATTTTGAGGTCTCCCTGAAGAAAGGGGCCGGCGCCTTTGTTTGCGGGGAAGAGACGGCCTTGATCGCCTCGATTGAAGGCCGCCGCGGCATGCCCAGTCCGCGCCCGCCCTTCCCGGCGGTCTCCGGAATCGATCAAAAACCGACCAACATCAACAATGTGGAGACCTGGGCCAATATCCCCCTTATCATCGACAACGGCGCCAAATGGTACGGCCAGATGGGTACGGAAAACAGCAGGGGGACCAAAATTTTTTCACTGGCCGGCAAGGTAAACAACACCGGCCTGGTGGAAGTTCCCATCGGGACCACCATCAAAGAGGTTGTTTTTGACATCGGCGGGGGGATCCCTATGGGGCGGGTCTTCAAAGCCGTGCAAATGGGGGGGCCTTCCGGGGGATGTGTGCCCGCTCAGTATATAAACCTGCCCATCGATTACGATACCCTGCAGCGGATCGGCGCCATTATGGGATCCGGCGGCATGGTGGTCATGGATGAAAACAACTGTATGGTGGAGATCGCCCGTTTTTTCCTGAGTTTCACCCAGTCGGAATCCTGCGGCAAATGCACCCCCTGCCGCCTCGGCACCACCGAACTGCTCGAAATCCTCACCCGCATTACCCAGGGCCGGGGGCAGATAAAGGATCTGGAAACCATCAAGGACCTCGGTCAGACCATCACCGCCGCCTCTCTTTGCGGACTGGGGCAGACCTGCGCCAAACCGGCCCTGTCCACGCTGAACTTTTTTCTCAAGGAATATGAAGACCATATTCTGGAACGGCGTTGTGCCGGCGCCACCTGCGAGGCCATGGTCATCTCTGCCTGTCAGCATGCCTGTCCGGCCGGTATCGATGTGCCCAACTATGTAGCCGCCATCGCCGAAGGCGACTACGAAAAGGCCGTGGAAATTATTCGGGAAAGAAACCCTTTCCCGGCGGTTTGCGGCCGGATCTGTATCCATCCCTGTGAATATAAATGCCGCCGGGGCGAGCTGGACGCCCCGGTGGCCATCCGCGCTTTGAAGCGCTTTGCCTCGGAATGGTATTTTCAAAACATCGGCTCCAAACGAGATCCCTTTCCGGTAACCCAAAAAGCGAAAGTGGCGGTGGTCGGAGCCGGGCCCGCCGGACTGACCTGCGCCTATTTTCTGGCCAAGATGGGCTATAAAGTCAGTGTTTATGAAGCACAGCCGGTCGGCGGCGGTATGCTCGGCATTGCCGTTCCGGAATTTCGTTTGCCCCGGGCGGTCATCGAGCAGGAAATCGATTACATCAATAATTGCGGGGTCGATATTTTCTATGATGCCCCCATTGACGCCAACCATACGGTCAACGATCTTTTAGCCGAGGGTTTTGCCGCTGTTTTCGTTGCGGCTGGCGCCCAGGCCAGCATGCGGACCGGGATCCCCGGGGAAGCGGATGACCTGGAGGGTTTATATTACGGGTTAAAATTTTTAACCGATGTCAGAACCGGCGCGGACCTTAAACTGAAAGGCAAAGTCATTGTCATCGGTGGAGGGAATGTCGCTATTGACGCCGCCAGGACCGCCCTGCGAATCGGGGCCGATGAGGTTCATATATTCTATCGCCGGACCCGGGAAGAAATGCCGGCCTGGGCCAAGGACATTGAAGAGGCCCTGGAGGAAGGCATTATTTTGAATCCGCTTTGGGCCCCCAAAAGGATCATCCAGGAAGGCGGGCGGGTGACGGGTATGGAGTTTGTCCGCAGCCGGACGGTCTATGATGCCGACGGTCAGGCCCATCTGGGCCTCGACGATGAAACCATTCAGACCGTCGCGGCGGAAGCCGTGATCATAGCCGTTGGCCAGGCGCCCGATGTTGCCTTTTTGTCCAAGGACCGGCAGATTGAAAGGACCTTATGGGGCAGCCTGGAAGTCGACCGAAATAAGCTGGCCACCAACATTCCCGGCATTTTCTCCGGTGGAGACTTTATCACCGGCCCCAGCACGGCCATCCAGGCCATTGCCTCAGGCCGGAGAGCGGCCCTGGCCATTCACCAATACCTGAAAGGCCATGCCGGCCGAGTGGAAATAGTCGATGAAAAAACAGCCACCCCGGTGGCCGCGGGTCTGGCTTTGGAAGATGAGACCGCCAAAGATCAACCGCGTGTTTCTCTCGAGGTTGAATCTCCGGGGGAGCGGGTGAAAGATTTTCGAGAAGTTGAAAAAGGATATGGCCGGGAACAGGAGGCCCACCGCGAGGCCAGGCGCTGCCTCCGCTGTGATTTGGAAAGAGAGAGAGGTTCAATATGATTCGATCCATCACCCAAAAAAAACCCGAAGAAGAACTGGATCGACTTCTGGAGGGAATGAGCCGTATCTTTATTGTCGGTTGCGGCACCTGCACGACACTCACCCGTACCGGCGGAGAGCCGGAAGTGCAGGACTTGAAAAAAAATTTTGCAGGAAAAGGCAAACTGATCACCGGGACCACGGTGGTTCCGGTGGCCTGCGACAATTTAACCCGGGAATTTCTGCTGGAATTCGGCGATGCCGTCAAACAGGCCGATTGCCTTTTGATTACCAGTTGTGCCTTCGGGGTCCAGACCATCGCCCGTCAATTGAAAAAAATGGTCGTGCCGGCCGTCAACACCATGTTCATCGGCAAGGAAACCGCCTTCGGTGTTTTCGACGAGATCTGTACCCAATGCGGCACCTGCATCATCGGTGAAATGGGAGGCATCTGCCCCGTTACCAACTGTCACAAAGGATTGGTCAATGGACCTTGCGGAGGCACCAATCACGGCAAGTGCGAGATCGACAGCGCCAAAGACTGCGTCTGGACCCTGATCTATAACCGGCTCAAGGAACTGGGCCGGTTGGATTCCATGCGAAAATATCAAAAACAACGCAACCACCAGGGAGAGCCCAAGCCCGGCAAGTTTAAATTGCCGGTGATGTAATTATTTGAAACAAAGGGTCAACCAAAAGGAAGGACCATTCATTATGGCTGCCACATTCAAAGAAGTCCTTGATTCCGGGCGATTTATCGTCACCAGCGAGGTTGCGCCGCCCAAGGGCACCAACCTTGAAAAGTTTTCGCACCATGTCGAGATCTTAAAGGACAAAGTCGACGCCATGAATGTGACCGACCATCAGAGCTCGGTCATGCGCTATCCGTCGCTGGGGGGCTGCCTCCTGGCCAGGGAAATGGGAGCCGAAGTGATTCTTCAGATGACCTGCCGCGATAGAAACAGGCTGGCCCTGCAGGCCGATCTTCTTTTTGCCGGCTCCAGGGGGATTCAAAATATTTTGTGCCTAACCGGAGATTCCATCCTCCTGGGGGACCACAAAGAGGCCAAAAGCGTCTTTGACCTCGACTCCAGTCAATTGCTGAAAACCATCCGCCTTATGGAAAGCGGCAAAGACCTCGGAGGCAATGACCTGGACGGATCGGTTTCCTTCTGCGCCGGGGCCATCGTCACCCCCGAGGCCGATCCGCTCGAACCCCAATTGATTAAGTTTGAAAAAAAGATCGAGGCCGGGGCCGAGTTTATTCAAACCCAGGCCGTCTATGATCTGGACAAATTCAAGGAGTTTATGAAATACGCCCGGCAGTTTCAGGTGAAAATCCTGGCCGGCATCATCCTGCTGACCTCCGCCCCCATGGCCCGCTTCATGAATAAAAACATCGCCGGCGTCAACGTGCCCCAAAACCTCGTCGATGAAATGGCTTCCGCCCCCAAGGGACAGGCCCTGACCAAAGGGATTGAGATTGCCGGCCGGATGATTCGAAGAATTAAGGAAGAAGCGATGTGCGATGGGGTTCACATTATGGCTATCGGTAAGGAAGAAACCGTGCCGAAGATTTTGTCCGTAGCCGGGATCCTCTGACCTCTCCAGGGATAAAATATGGGCGTTAGACCGGAGTGCTGATCGGAATCCATGGTCATTATTTCATCGCCAAACCGTTTTTATCCGTTTAATTTTATTTTTACCCCGGAATTTTTTTCTTGACATGGATACTACATTGTGGTACATATATTTCAAAATGAAATATTAATCCCTATCGGGTCTTTTTCAATGGAAAGTGAAAAATTTGTCTCTTATCGAAAACAGCTGGGTTTGACCCAAAAAGAATTAGCTCAACTGCTGGTCACTTCGGTCAAGACCATCCACAGCTACGAACAGGGCCGACGTAACATCCCCGATAGCATTGAAAGACAGATTTATTTTCTGATTTCCGGGAAAAACAAGCCGGCAGTAAACTCTCAACCCTGCTGGATCATTAAAAAATGCCCCGAGGAGATTAAAAACCAGTGCCCGGCCTGGAAGTTTAAAAACGGCCAACTCTGCTGGTTTATCACCGGAACATTCTGTGAAGGGCAGGTAAATAATAATTGGAAAGAAAAAATAAAAATCTGTAAAAAGTGTGAAGTTTTTAAATCCATCTTGGATTTATAACGGAAAGAGGTTTCTTAAGCGGCCTGATTTAAAGTTTATTTTGGGACCAACCAACCGTCTGAAAAGGAGGAAATTCCATGGGTCAATCGCTGCCAAAAGAAGACCTGCTGATACGAATGCAGAGAGACCTGAAAAGGGCCCTATCCAAAAACCCGGGTAAGGTCAGCTGGGCCATGGTTATTGACGTGGCCAAATGTGTCGGCTGCCATGCCTGCACCATCGGCTGCGTGGCCGAAAACAAACTTCCCCCCGGCGTAGTCTATCGTCCGGTCCTGGAAGAAGAGGTCGGCACCTATCCCAATGTCCGACGGCGATTTCTCCCTCGCCCCTGTATGCACTGTATGAATCCCCCTTGCGTCAAGGTCTGTCCGGTCAAGGCCACTTATAAAACCGAACAGGGTGTCACCGTGGTCAACTATAAACGCTGTATCGGCTGCCGTTATTGCCTGGTGGCCTGCCCCTACGCGGCCCGGACCTCCGACTTCGGGGAATGGTACACCCAAAACACTCCGGAATTGCCCGGAAAATTGGTAGGTCGAAAACAGGCGGCCTCGGGCTATGAGAATAAACCGGCCGCCGAATACGGGAAGACCTGGCCGGACAGGGGACATGGGTCACCGAGGGGAAATGCCCGCAAATGCCATTTCTGCCTCCATCGCCTGGCCGTCGGGATGCTACCTATGTGCGTTACCACCTGTATCGGACGGGCCACTTTCTTTGGAGACCGGAATGATCCGGAGGCCCTTATCTCCGAACAACTGGCCTCGCCCCGGTCCTATCAATTAAAGGCGGAACTGGGCACCCAACCGTCGGTTTTTTATCTAAAATAAAAGGGGGACCTATGAACGAGAAAAAATTTAAAATTTTAATGATCGCCAGCCTCATCGGTCTCATCCTGGGTTCCTGGGGGATGGGCAGCCGGCTTATTTTCGGCCATGCCTCGGTTAATTACGGTTCCTATGTCCCCTGGGGGCTCTGGGTTGTTTTTTACCTGTTTTTTGTCGGGCTGACTGCGGGTGCTTTCTTAATCACTATCATGACCTATATGTTCCGGGTGGAACGATTGAAACCGATCGGCCGTCTTTCCGCCTTTACCGTACTGGTGGCCCTGGTTTGTGAATTGATTTTTATTTCTCTGGACCTGGGCCACATGGAGCGTCTCTACCGCTTCCTGATTACCCCGAGTTTTACTTCCCTGATGACCTGGTTTATAATCTTTACCAACCTGATGCTCATCATCTACCTGCTGGAATCTTTTTTCCTGCTTCGGGAAGATCTGATCCGCCTTTCCAGGGCCGAAAATCTCCAAGCCCGCAGAATTTATCATCTTCTGGCCCTGGGGAAAACCGATTATACCGAGGCGGACCGGGAGCGGGATAATATTAGAGTCCGCCGACTGTCGATCCTCAGTCTGCCGGTAGGTCTTCTTTTTTACGGGACCAATGGGGCCTTTTTTGCCATTCTGCAAAATCGGCCCATCTGGAACAGCGCCATGACCCCCCTGTTGTTTATCGCCGCCGCCCTGCTTTCCGGCGGCGCCCTGATCACGGCCTTGATTTATATCTTTCATGAGGATGAAGAACTGGTCAAGCCCCTGGGACAGGTCATTCTCTACCTGCTGGCCATCTTTCTCCTTCTGGAGGTCCTTCAATTTTTTGTCGGTTATCAATCCAAGGTGACCGCTATCGTTACCTCCCTGAATATTATCGCCTTCGGCAGCGGCTGGTGGACCTTCTGGATCATCCACCTGCTGTTTGGGACCCTGATCCCCATGATTCTGCTGATCAAATATCCGAATACGCCCCGGACCGTGGCCTGGGCCTGCTTTTTGATCGTCGTCACCTTCATTACCGTCCGCTTCAATTTTTTGATCCCGGATTTGGCCATTTATAAATTGGACGGACTGGAATACACCTTTTTCCACAGACGATTGCGGACCAATTATATTCCCAGTTTAATGGAGTGGCTGGTTTCCCTGTGGATCATCTCCTTCGGGCTGATCGCTTTCCTGGCCGGCAGCCGCTGGCTGCCGATTCATGCCTCAGAAAAAGAAGGGGTCAGGGGAGGTCCGGCCACCTGGTGCAACATACTCAATTCAATCACTCCGGAAACCGAAAAAGGAGGAGAAAAACATGCCTAAACAAAAAAATCAGACCGAACCCGATAAGGGTATGGGCCGGCGTGAATTCTTGAAATGTTCGGCGCTCCTGGGCGGATCGTTGGCCGCTTCCTCAGTTTTGTTACGGTTTCTTGATGAGGAGTCCGGCTCCGTGGCCTTTGCCGATGATTTGATGGGCAAAGATTACGCCTTTCATCTTCCGGAAACCCAAATTTATTCCGTGTGCCAGCAATGCAACACCAATTGCGGGATGAAGGTAAAAATAAAAAACGGGCTGGTGGCCAAGATCGATGGTAATCCTTACAACCCATTTACCATGACCCCCCACATCCCTTACGAAACGCCATTGGCCGAGGCCGCCACTATCGACGGATCCCTCTGTCCCAAAGGACAGGCCGGGATTCAAACCCTTTATGACCCCTACCGTTTAGTCAAGGTTGTTAAAAGGGCGGGCAAGCGGGGGGAAAACAAGTGGAAAACCATCCCCTTTGAACAGGCGGTCCTGGAGATCGTGGAAGGGGGCAATCTTTTTGGAGAGGGGAAGGTGACGGGGCTGAAGGACATCCTGGTCTTGAAGGACAAAGAGATCGCCGCTGATCTGGCCGAAGATTCGGTCAAGGTGGGCCAGAAAAAGATGACCTTGGAGGAGTTTAAGGAAAAGCATCGGGAAAACCTTCATTTTCTAATTGATCCCGACCATCCGGACCTGGGCCCCAAGAATAATCAATTCTGCTTTACCTGGGGGAGATTGAAGGGCGGCCGGAGTGAACTGATCAATCGCTTCACCAAGGATGCCTTCGGCTCGGTCAATGCCCATGGCCATACCACGGTCTGCCAGGGTTCTCTTTATTTTACCTGCAAAGCCATGAGCGATCAGTTTGAGGAAGGTAAATTCACCCACGGTAGTAAGTTTTACTGGCAGGCCGATACGGGAAATGCCGAGTTCATTTTATTTGTCGGTGCCAGTCCCTATGAGGCCAATTACGGACCTCCCTTGAGGATTCAAAAGCTGACCCAGGGCATGGTGGACGGGCGGATGAAAATCGCCGTGGTCGATCCCCGCTGCTCCAAAACAGCCGCCCGGGCCTGGAAATGGCTCCCGGTTAAACCTACCGGTGTGGGGGCCCTGGCCATGGCCATGATACATTGGATCATTGAAAACCATCGCTACGATGCGGGGTATCTGGCCAACGCCAATAAAGCCGCGGCTACCGAGGACAATGAACCCACCTGGACTCAGGCCGCCTGGCTGGTCAAAATCGGTGATGACGGTAAACCGGGGGTTTTCCTGCGCGGCTCTGATCTGGGACTGCCCAAGGAAAAACGGCCCAAGAAGCCTAAAGAAGGCGCGAAACCGAAGGCAGGAGAAAAACTGGAGGATTGGGAATTTGATCCCTTTGTGGTTTACAGCGAAGGGAAATTCAGGCCCTTTGACCCCAACAGCGAGAAAGATCCCGTCGAAGGCGAGCTTTTTGTAAATATGAAGGCCAAAGAAATCCCGGTCAAAAGCGTCCTTCAAATTTTACGGGAAACCGCATCGGTCCGGAACCTTTCTCAGTGGGCCGAAGTGGTCGGTGTCAAAGAAAAAGACATCGTTGAGGTAGCCGAAGAGTTCACCCGTCACGGGAAAAAGGCGGTGGCCGATATCCATCGCGGTGTTTCCCAGCACACCTCGGGATTTTACAATGTCCTGGCCTACATGACCCTGAATGTTTTGATCGGTAATCACGATTGGATGGGCGGACTGGCCAAAGCCACCACCTATGATGCGGCCGGGACCAAAGAAGGTAAACCCTTCAATGTCACTAAAATGGCCGAAAAGTTAAAGCCCTTCGGAGTGTCCATCATTCGTCACGAAGTCCCCTATGACAAAACCACCCTGTTTTCCGGTTATCCCTCCAAAAGGGTCTGGTATCCCTTTTCCAGTGATATCTATCAGGAAATCATCCCCAGCATGGGGGATGCCTATCCCTACCCCATCAAGGCCCTTTTGCTCTATATGGGGACCCCGGTCTATTCCCTGCCGGCCGGTCACAAGCTTATCGAGATCCTTTCGGATCCGAAAAAAATCCCACTGACTATCGCCTCCGATATCGTCATCGGGGAAACCAGCATGTATGCCGACTATATTTTCCCGGACCTGACCTTTCTGGAACGCTGGGAATTTTCAGGATCCCACCCTTCGGTTACCCCGAAGATTGGCCCGGTACGTCAGCCGGCAGTCGCACCTTTAACCGAAACAGTCACCGTCTTCGGCCAAAAGATGCCGCTGTCGATAGAATCGCTTCTCCTGGGCCTGGCGGAAAGATTAAAACTACCCGGTTTTGGTGAAAATGCTTTGGGAGCGGGGCTCCATCTGAAACGGGAAGAGGATTTGTATCTCCGGATGGTAGCCAATATCGCCTTCGGAGATAAACCGGATGGATCGGAAAAGGTTCCGGCAGCCAGTGCGAAAGAAGTGGAGATTTTTGAAAAGTCCCGTCAGCACCTGCCGGAAACGGTTTTTAACCTGGAGCGTTGGAAAGCCGTGGTTGGACCTGACTTATGGCCGCATGTGGTTTATGTCTTGAACCGGGGGGGCCGTTTCCAATCCTATCAGAAGGCTTACAAAGATGGGCAATTAGCAAATAAGTATGGCAAAATGGTGAATATTTATCTGGAGAAATTCACCACTACCAAATATTCAATGACCGGAAAAACCTATTTACCCCACGCCGATTTCCTGGAAAGTCCCAGGGATTGCATGGGAAAAATCATTGACGACCAGCCCACAGGGTATGACCTGACCCTGATTACCTATCGGACCATTGCCCAAACCAAAAGTCGGACCGTTAGCAATTACTGGCTTCAAGCCCTCTACCCCGAAAATTTCATAGACATTTCTTCGGCAGATGCCAAAAGATTGGGGTTGAAACCGGGAGATAGAGTAAAAGTAACCTCGGCCTCCAATCCGGAAGGGGTCTGGGAACTGGGTAATGGAATAAAGAAATCGATGATTGCTCAGGTGGCGGTTCGGGAAGGAATCCGGCCGGGGGTGGTCGGTTTTACCCTCGGCCATGGGCACTGGGCCTATGGGGCCGGTGACGTGGTTATCGACGGTCAGACTGTGCGCGGCGATTCACGCCGGGCTACAGGCATTCACGCCAACGCGGCTATGCGCGTGGACCCTGTTCTTAAAAATACAGGCCTGGTCGATACCGTGGGAGGAAGCGCGGTTTTCTATCAAACTCAAGTTAAATTAGTTAAGGTCTAATTTACAAACAAGGGGCGGGAATTCAAAAGGTCCCCCAAAGCTTTAATTGATGGGGGACCGGCTGTTTGAATTCATGCCCCTTTATTTTCATAGGTTCCACCTTTATCTTCAAATTTCGATAGGTTTTTAAATCGAGGGGACCCATTATTTCTTAAAATTCAAAATCGAGATTACAAGCCATGGAAATAAACACCGTTTGTAAAAAATCAGTGGAAGAGTTTATCGGGATTATTGAAAAATTCCATGGCTGGGCCGCTCCGGGTGTAGTCATCGGAGGTTTTATGGTGGATTGGGCCCAGGAACTCCTTGGCCAGGGCATTGAGGCGGATGCCATTGTGGAAACCCGTCATTGTCTACCTGATGCGGTTCAACTATTTACTCCCTGCACCTGCGGCAACGGCTGGATGAAGATCCTGGACTGGGACAAGTTCGCTTTAAGTCTTTATGATAAAAAAAATCTCACCGGTTACAGGGTTTGGATGGATCTTGAGAAGCTCTCCGCCTTTCCCAACATTTATAATTGGTATATGCGGCTGGTGGAGAAAAAAGATCTACCCTTGTCCGTCTTAAATCAAGATATCCTGTCAGCCGGAAGAAATATCTTAAGGACCGCCCTGGTTCGGATAACCCGTTACTATGGAAAAAATAAAAAGGGAGAAATCAGAATATGCCCGGTTTGTCTGGAAGCTTATCCTGTCAGACAGGGCCTGCATTGCCTGGCCTGCCAGGGTGAAGGTTATTTTGATTATGATTCTCTTACCACATTGCAGGGGATTCAAAAAGCCGTCTGTTTGTAAGAAAGTTATAAAAGTATAATAATTATGGCAAGCTTTATCGAAGACAATTATGCCCTCACCTACTCAAACCTGGAACGATCAAGATCTTTTCTGCCACGACCTTCTAACCAGGCCCCTAACCGAAATGGGCAAAGTCCTGATCACCGGCGCCTCCGGATATGTCGGAGGTCGCTTAGTCCCGGAACTTTTATCCAGGGGATACCAGGTGTGTATTATGGTCAGAGGGGATCCCGGGATCTATCATGGCTTTTGGCCTGATTCCGAAGTAGTGGTGGCCGATGCCTCCAATAAGGAGCAACTGGCCATAGCCTTAAAGGATATCGATACTGCTTACTATTTAATTCATTCTCTGCACCTTGGCCCCAAGGTTTTTAAAAACGCCGATCGAGACGCAGCCCTGGCCTTCCGAACCGCCGCTGAAGAAGGGCGGGTTAAGAGGATTATTTATTTGGGCGGTTTGGGGGATATTCGGAACCCGCTTTCTCCTCATCTTAGAAGTCGTATAGAAGTTGGCGAAGAATTGAAAAAAGGAAGAGTTCCCTTAACCACCCTTCGGGCGGGGATTATTATCGGCTCCGGGAGTTCCTCCTACGAGATCATCCAACACCTGGTAAAAAAACTTCCCATTATCTTTATCCCCCCCTGGGCCAAAAATCGCTGTCAACCTATTGCCATCCGGGATGTGATCAAGTATCTGGTCGGCGTTTTAGAAACGCCGGAGACGGCTGGTAAGGATTTTGATATTGGAGGGCCGGATATTTTAACCTACGAACAGATGCTCAAGATTCTATCCCGGCTACTCAATAAAAATACACCTTTCATCTCAACCTCTTTTTCTTATATTCGTTTCTATTCCTACTTAGCCAGTCTCTTAACCCCCGTCCCTTATCCGATAACGCAATGCCTGATGGAAGGGCTGAAGAACGAAGTAGTTGTTCAAGACGATAGCATCCGCAAAATGATCCCCTTTCAACCGCTCTCTTATGAAGAGGCCATCATCCGTGCCATGACCCGGGAGGAACAGGACCGGGTACATACCCGCTGGTCGGATGCCTATCCTCCGGCCCATGAGCTGGCCCTAAAGCTGCACGAACTGAACAGAAAGACTACTTACCAGGCTTGCTACCACCTCCTGACCTCAAAGAATACTTCCACCCTTTTCCAATCTATTTGCAGGATTGGCGGGAAGGAAGGTTGGTTTCATAGCAATCGGATGTGGAGGCTTTGGGGAATGGTGGATCGAATGCTGCCGGGTGTGGGAACCCCCCGGGGAAGGAAAAGCCAGTCCCAATTGAAAATAAATGATGTTCTTGATTTTTGGCGCGTGGAAGATCTCATTCCGGATCAAAAGCTCCTCTTACGGGCTGAGATGAGATTCCCTGGTAAAGCCTGGCTTGAATTTAATATCAAAGAGGAACAAGCACAAAGAAAATTATCGGTCATCACCTATTACCATGCCCAGTCCCTTCTGAAAAAAATTTACTGGTACCTCTTTTTACCCTTTCATCACTTCCTCTTCAGGCACCTCCTGGAAGAGATCGAGAAGAGGAGTTGATGAAAACCGGGAGGTGATGTCCCCCGGCAGAATCGCTGACTGGTAATATCCATTATTCGATTCAATGGTAACCGGAACGGATCAAACACATGATGCCTTATGTCCAACTTTTGAAGCTACCCGCCGATCTGAGTCGATGTCCTTCACTTCGTTCGGGCCGTAACATCCATTCTTGGAACTTTTAATTTTCAGAAATTGATTCCACAGGCTCATGGCCAGACCGATCCCCCTGAACCCCTCCTCTTTCAGCATCAGAGCGGCCATAGTCGAATCCACCCCGCCACTCATGCCTACAGCTACCACCTTCTTATCTTTCTCGATCATGCTGTTTTCTCATCTGAATCGAGATGGCCCAATATTTCGAGAGGCTCATTCATGCTCCCGCTTCTGTATCCCTGGAGATCAAGGGTGATGTAGTTAAATCCGAATTGTTTTAACTCCCGAATGATCTCTTCTCGGTGCTTCAATACCTCGGGAAGCTTTTGGGGTTCCACTTCCAGCCGGGCAATATCGTTGTGACATCTAACCCTGACCTGGGTCAAGCCCAGTCTTTTCATGAACATTTCAGACAGTTCTATCCTATTGAGCAATTCAAAGGTGATGGCTGTTCCATAAGGGATTCTTGATGACAGACAGGCATATGAGGGTTTGTTGTGGGTTGGAAGCCCAAGCATTTTTGAAAGAGTCCTGATTTCTTTTTTGTTCAAACCAACATAGAAAAGAGGGCTTTTGACTTTAAATTCAGCAATAGCCCTTCTCCCCGGTCTGTAGTCTTTTTCATCATCAATATTTGACCCTTCCAGAACATGGGTATAGCCTTCGCGCCCGGCTAATTCACAGGCGATCCGGAAAAGGTGTAATTTGCAATAGTAACAACGGTTCCGCGAATTTTCCACAAAGTCCGGATTTTCCATTTCATGGGTATCAATGGTCCTGGCGGGCGCACCTATCAGATCGGCCAGTTTTTTTGCCTCTTCAATTTCTGTTTTCGGGTAGGTAGGTGAAATGCCTATGAGGGCCAAAACATTTTCTCCGCCCAAGACATCCACACAGACTTTCAAGAGCAGGGTGCTGTCCACACCACCGGAATAGGCAACGACTACCCGGGGGAAATTTCCGATGGTTTCTTTCAAATCCTTAAATTTTGTTTCTAAGCCCATGAATCCCCTTTTCTTTTCGTGTACTTGCATGATCCTGCTTATGCGGCATATTTCTGAAAGAGCCAGGTAGAAAGATAGCGTTCCCCGGTGTCCGGTAAAACGGCTACGATAGTTTTCCCTTCGGCCTCCTTCCGTTGGCCGATTTTCAGGGCAGCCCAGAGGGCCGCTCCACTGGATATGCCGGCCAAAATACCTTCTTCGGTTGCCAGACGGCGGGTGGTTTCTCCGGCGTCTTCATTGGAAACCTGTATGATTTCATCTATAATTTTACGATTTAAAACCTCCGGCACAAAACCCGCACCAATACCTTGAATCTTGTGGGGTCCTGGTTTTCCCCCGGATAATACCGGCGAATCCATTGGTTCGACTCCGACGATCTTAAAGCTTGGCCTCCGAGATTTGATCACCTCTCCAACGCCGGTGATCGTTCCGCCGGTGCCGATACCCGAAATAAAATAATCTATCTTTCCATCCGTATCGTCCCAAATCTCCTCCGCCGTGGTTTTTCTATGAATTTCCGGATTAGCCGGATTTTTAAACTGCTGGGGGATAAAGCTGTTCTTGTTTTCCTTAGCCAGTTCTTCCGCTTTCAAGATCGCACCATTCATCCCCTTGGCCCCTTCAGTCAGGACCAACTCAGCACCAAATATTTTCAATAACTGCCTGCGTTCCAGACTCATCGTTTCCGGCATAGTGAGGATCAGTCGATATCCTCTGGCCGCGCAGACAAAAGCCAGGGCGATGCCGGTATTGCCGCTGGTCGGTTCGATAATGACCGTGTCCTTATTAATGAGTCCTTGTCTTTCGGCCGCTTCTATCATAGCCAGCCCGATTCTGTCTTTGACCGAAGATAAAGGATTGAAGGATTCAAGTTTCACCAGCACCGTGGCCTTTGAACCTTCATTTATCCGATTGATCCTGACCAGCGGTGTCCTGCCGATGGTCTTGGTGATGTCATCAAAAATCCTGGACATGTTATTCTCCTTTCTTTCCTTGATTCTTCCCCTTAATGGGAAGACTCCGATAAAGCCTGATCAATATCCTCAATGACGTCGTCAATGTGTTCAATCCCTATGGAAAGCCTGATTAAATCAGCGGTCACTCCGGTGGAAAGCTGTTCATCCGGCGTGAGCTGTTGGTGGGTCGTAGTCGCCGGATGAATGGCCAGAGTTTTGGCATCGCCGACATTAGCCAGATGAGAAGCCAGTTTTAAGGATTCAATAAATTTTTTCCCCGCCGGTATCCCGCCTTTAATGCCGAAGGAGAGGATCCCACCGGCCCCATACGGAAGATATCGCTGGACCCGGTTTATTTCCGGGCTGGAGGCCAATCCCGGATAATTGACCCAGCCCACCTTGGGGTGCTTCTCTAAGTACTTGGCTGCCTTCAGGGCATTCTCCGAATGTCGAACCATCCTCAGATGTAGCGTCTCCAGACCTTGCAGGAACAGAAAGGAATTAAAAGGTGAGAGGGCCGGTCCAAGGTCACGCAGAAGCGTCACCCGGGCCTTGATGATGTAAGCGATATTCCCCAAGGCTTCCACAAAATTAAGACCGTGGTAACTGGGGTCGGGCAAGGCCATCAAAGGAAATTTGCCGTTCGTCCAATCAAATTTTCCGGAATCGACGATCAGGCCGCCTAAAGAAGTGCCGTGTCCGCCGATGAACTTGGTGGCCGAATAGACGACAATATCCACCCCGAAATCGATCGGTCGAAGCAAATACGGGGTTACCGTGTTGTCCAGGACAACGGGGATACCGTTTTCATGGGCCAGCGAGGAAATACCTTCCAGATCGGCCACATCCAACTTGGGATTGCCGATGGACTCGGCATAGATCGCTTTGGTTTTAGGGGTAATCGCCTTTTGAAAGGCTGACAGGTTATTCGAGGGAACAAAATTGACCTTTATCCCCATCCGGGGAAAGGTATAATGAAACAAGTTGTAGGTTCCGCCATAAAGATTATCCGCGGAGACAATCTCATCCCCTGCCTGGCCGATATTGAGGAGGGCCAGGGTAATGGCCGATTGCCCGCTGGCCACTGCCAGGGCCCCCACCCCGCCGTCGATCAAAGCGATCCGTTTCTCCAGCACATCGGTAGTCGGATTCATAAGCCGGGTGTAAATATTGCCGAACTCCTTTAATCCAAAGAGGGCCGCGGCCTGTTCCGTACTTTTAAACTGGTAAGAGGTGGTTTGGTAAATGGGCACTGCCCGGGCCCCGGTCGTTGGATCGGGTTCCTGCCCGCCGTGAACAGCCAAAGTTTCAGTTCGCAAATTGAGTTCTTTTTCAGCCATCGTTTTTCTCCTTAAAGTTTAATTCAGGCAAAATATATTTCCGGCCTTTACGGTCGCTTTTAAATTTGGTGGGTCAAGGTCTTTTCCGTCTTTTCCCTGCTCATCTGGGCCAATTTTTCCAGGGATATGGATTGAAGGGTCTCGGATATCTTCCCGCCCAATAAAATCCAGATGTCCCGGGCGGCACAGGTAGAAATCCTGGTGCAGGCAGAAGAATCATTTATACAATTCACCAAACAGTCCCCCTCCAGGACATCGACAATTTCCTTCAGGGTAATTTTTGAAGGTTCTTTGGCCAGAGTATACCCGCCAGAGGCCCCCCGGCTGGAATTCACCAGTCCTGCCCCTCTTAGAGGAATAATAATCAGGCTGAGGTACTTTTCGGAAATCTCTTCTTTTTTGGCAATATCCTTCAATAAAACCGATCCCTTACCGTAATTAAGGGCCAAGGAGAGCATCAGCCTTACCCCGTACCGAGCTCTTGTTGAAAGTTTCATATATCATCCTCTTCGTCAATTACTATTAATACTATCGTTTTAATAGTATTTACTTGAACTCAGGATCCTTGTCAAGAAAAATTTTTAAAAAGAATACCACCCAAAGAAAATAAAATTTAGTTACCACCAGTCAATTTGCCGCGCTGGGCCGCGCCAGGCGTGGTTATTGGCGGATTTATGGTTGATTGGGCTCAAGAACTGTTGGGCGACCATGTGGAAGCCGATGCTATCGTGGAGACCGGTCACTGTCTCCCGGACGCTGCTCACTCCCTGCACTTGCGGCAACGGCTGGATGAAGGTTCTGGATTGGGACAAGTTTGCTCTGTGTCTCTATGATAAAAAAACCCTCTCCGGCCACAGGGTTTGGATGGATTTGGAGAGGCTCTCCGACTTTCCCGATATTTATAATTGGTATATGCGCCTGGTGGAGAAGAAAGATTTGCCTCTATCCGTCTTAAATCAGGATATCCTTTCAGCCGGGAGAAAAATGTTAAATACCGCCCCGGTTCAGATCACCCGATACTATGGGAAAAACAAAAAGGGGGAGATCCGGATCTGTCCGGAGGGAGTTTTGAATTTTCCATTGGGGCAATTTATATTGGGACGCTGCTGCCTGCCTTTTTATAAGATGCGGCAGACAGCAGCTGATCTGACCGGACGGATTATGACCGCCGGAGTCTAATTCACTTTGATGATTTTATAGGATCCATCTCTATTATAAGACACCTCGGCATCCAGATAAAAAACGTTCTTTATGTCCTGCTTTACATCCTTTACCATGAAGTAGGCCTCCCCGCTCCGGGCCCCGGTGGAACAGATAAAAACAATAGGTTTGCTGAAATCGAGTGTTTTTAACTTTTTTTCCAGTTCGCCAATGGGGATATTGACCGCTGTTTTGAAAGTCCCTGTTGAATATTCCGCAGAACTTCTCACATCAATCATAAACATGCTGCTGGGATTTTCATTCAGCATCTTTTCAAAAGAAGCGACATCAATCGTCCCTTCCCCCTTTCCCGGTTTAACTTTATCCGCGACAGGGGCAAAGGTTTTTTCCCACTCGGGATAACCACCGGCATAGACCAGGACATTTCGATATCCCAGGTCAAACAATTTCCGGGCCAGCTCATGGGATAAGACACAACTGTACCCCTGGCAAAAAGAAATCACCGGTTTGGTCAGGTCTTTGGGTAATCCCCCCTTTTTTTCTTCGAATTTAGTGGCTGAGATATTGATGGCCCCTTCGATCGTTCCCTTACTGAACAAATTGGCCGGTCGGGAATCATAAAAAGGTATTCCGGCAGTGTGCAATTCTTTGGCCTTTTTTATATCAATTTCCTGGTAGTCCGTGTCAAGCCAGACCGGGGGGGCTATATACAGTTTTAAGTTGGTGTATCCTTTTTCTTTCAGTCTTTTGGCATTCATAAAGCTCAACTCACATTCGCGGCCGATCCCCAGAATAATCTCAGTATCTTTGGCGATGTTTAATTTTTCGAACTCAGCATAGACACTGTTGAATTTCATGGACGGCAGGGATAGGGCCGAGGGGATGTGACCGGTCGAATACAGTCCTTCCGGACGGGCATCCATGATAACGACCTGCTTAAATTGCCGAATACCGGTTCCCACCTTACCTCTGACATAATCATAGTCCACCACCGCAAACCCCTGGGCGACGACTTCTTTGGTCAAGGCCACCAGGGAGAAGCCCTTTTTCCATTCCTGGACGCCCCCGGCAAAAACCTTGATGTTGTTATATCCCATTTTTTGTGCCGCCCTGGCCTACTCGTGGCCCAGTTTGTTGGCAGGATCCTGGCCATAGAAAACCAGAAGGGTCCCTTTGTTTTTGGGCAGCAGCCTGGTAAGTTCGTTGGGTTGATTGTTTGGAATGCTGAAGGAACCAAATATATGACCTTCGTTGTATTCCTCTTTGGACCGGACATCGATGACCATCGAGTTGGGCGGCGGGGGCAGCTTGGCATATTCGGCCACAAAATCCGCAGCAACAAGGTCTTTAAAATACCAGCCTGGTTGCTTCTCGGCGGCCTGTGCCGCAGCCGAGCCGACGCCCAAGGCCACTGCCAGGGCCAGAGTTAATAAGATCCCAAAGTGTTTTAATAATTTTTTCATTATTCTCCTCCGTTGTTTAGTGTTTTTCCCAAATTTCTAAAACATGGCCTGTTGTTCCATACTTAAGTCTTTTTCCAAAACGAAACCGGCAGACGAACATTGCCCGGCAAGGTCGGTTCTTTCGGCCAATCCAATTGAACGGTACCGGCCGTATAATAGATACGGGGCCTGGTATCGATTAGAGTGTTTTTCACCTGGACCAGCCGGCCTTTTTTCATCAGGGCGCTGACTCGACTTCCAGGATCGTTCAGGTCCCCGAAAACCCGGGCCTTGGTGGGGCAGGTGGTAACACAGGCCGGTTCCTCCCCGCGGATCAAACGGTGTTGGCAATAATCGCACTTGTCAGCCCGGCGGGTAACCGGGTTCCAAAACCGGGCTCCGTAGGGACAGCCTGTTACACAGTTGCCGCAACCGATGCACTTAGCTGGATCGATGACCACCATCCCGTCGGAGCGTTTATAAGTGGCCCTGACCGGGCAGGCGGCCACACAGGCCGGATCCTCACATTGCATGCACTGGCCGGGTTGAAACTGGACCCTTCGTCCCTTGACCCCGATAGCAGGTTTGACCCAGTTCCGCCAGCGGCCTTCGGGAACATTATTTTCAACCTTACAGGCCACCAGGCAGGCCTTGCAGTCAAGACACTTCAAGGCATCAATGATCAAAACATAATTCTTACGACTGATGTCCATCAGGTAATCTTCCTCACAGTCACAAAAGTTTCATGCATAGCCATGTTGCCTGAAATGGTGTCATTGTGGTCTTCCAGGATCTCGACAATGGAGGCCCCTTTCCCATAGACATTGGAAAGCCCTTTAGACAACACCCCGAACCCGGAATCCATATAGACCGTATCCGGACGAATCTCATCGGTGACCCGCACCTTGAGTATCCCCTTCCCCACCGGGCTGGCCACCTCTACAACCTCCCCTGAAGCAACAGCAAGGTTTCGAGCCGGTTTGGGGTGCAGCCAAAGTTCATTCTCCGGGACCAGCTCGGCCAACAAAGCATTATTGGTGGAAGAACCCTGGGTGATGTAGGCGTTTCGCCCGACAACCAGCCTGAATTTCCCCTCGGGGACCGCCTGAGGGGGCTTGTAAACCGGCATCGGATCGGCCTTTTTTTCAGTATAACGCTGATTGTAAAGCTCGATTTTCTTGGAAAGGGTTTTGTAAATCTTTCCTTCATAGACGCCGTAAATCTTACTGTGCTTGAAATGAAATCCGTCTTTCTTCAGATCTTTTTTGGCCTCAGGCCAGTCTTGCAGCTGTTCCTGACGGTATTCCTCCATGGTGAAATCAAAATATTTCCCCAGTCCCAGACGTTTGGCCAGTTCGGAGACGATCCAAAAAACCGGCTTGGACTCGAACAAGGCCGGGACTACCGGGTCACGGGTAACTATGCACCCACAGGCCGAAGAACCTTGAAGGGCGGTTATAGGGTCCATCCGTTCCAGATAACTGGGGGCCGGGAGGACCAGATCGGCCATCCAGGCCGTATCGCTCATGGCAATATCCACCGTCACCATAAAATCAAGCTTATTGATCATTTCTATGGTCTTGCGGCGGTTGGCCCCGGTAGCCATGGGGTTGATCTTGTAGGTAAACAACCCTTTGATCGGATAGGGCTTGCCTTCGATAATCGCATCACGGGCATGTTTGAAGGAGCCTTCTTCCTCAAACATCATCGGCGACCGCCCGCTTTCTATTCTTTCCTCCGGATTCTCTTCATAAAAGGGCGGGTCAAAGGGTTTGGCCTTGACCTTGATTTCCCGGGCCGCGGTGAGCCCGCCGGGACGGTCCCAATTGCCCAGCAAGGCGTTGACGATGGCCATAGAGCGGCGAATCTGGGTGGAGTTTTCATAATCCGAGGTACGACGGCCGGGATAAATCATGGCCGCCGGGGCGGCCGCAGCCAGTTCCCGGGCAATACGACGGATGTCTTTGGCAGGGATTTCACACTCTTTCTCGGCCCATTCCGGGGTGTATTTCCGGGCATGATCCTTGAGCTGTTCCAGACCGTAAGTTTTTTCGTTTACGAATTTTTCGTCGTACCGTTTTTCCTCGATCAGAACGTTGGCTACCGCCAAGAAAAAGGCCATGTCCGTACCTGGTTTGATGGCATGCCATTCATGGGCCATGGCCGCGGTTTTGGTAAAACGGGGATCCAGGACCACCAGCTTACAACCCTTCTGCTTGGCCGTCATCATGTCGATGCTGTCCGGGGTGATCAGGGCCTCAAAAACATTAGCGCCGGCCATAATAATATATTTGGAATTGAGGGTGTCAGGGATCGGCATTTCTCCAAAGGTATCCAGATAAGCCCTGTTCCGGCTGACTAAACAATTCGATTCATGGGAAACGACATTATAAGAGCCAAAAACACTGGCAAAGCGGTTGACAAAACTGGATTGGACATCCGAGCCGGCCATAAAAAGGACCCCGCATCGGGTATATTTTTCGCCAATGACCTGAAATTTTTCGGCAGCCAGATCCAGGGCCTGGGGCCAGGAAAGACGCTGCCAGCGCCCCTCGCCCCGGGCCCCTTTGCGAAGCAGGGGATATTTCAAACGGTCCGGGTCATAGAGCTGTTTGATCCCCGCGTTTCCCTTGGCGCACAACATACCCCTGGATTTCAGGAACTGGGGATGGGGGTCAAGTTTCCTGACCACCCCCTTTTCCACCCTGGCGATCAGTCCACATTTATTGAGGCACATGTCGCAAATGGAGGGGAGACTTCGCACGTCACTTCCGAACTGGTTTCCGGTCGAAGGAATGAGGGCATGTAAAATCCGGGGAGCCCCCAGAGTAGCCGCCGCAGCCATTCCGGAAAACTGCAGGAACTGGCGGCGGGTCAAGCCTTTCTCATTAGCTGACGACATAGATAAAACTCCAGAACCCCTTTACTCGCACTTTTCCGGCGAGGGGGAATCGAAGGCATGTCCCCAGAGTTGGGCATAAATATCCGTTTTATCCTTTTCGGAAAGCTGGGCCCACTGATCCTTGCATTTCAACTTGTCGATGTTTTTAAAGGCTTCATCCCATTGGGCCTGGGTCTTGGTGTTCGGGCCCAATTCTTTGGCACTGCCCCCGGACACATGGCAGGCCCGGCAATTTTTCCGGAAAAGGAATTTTCCTTTGCGGGCATTACCGTTTTCCTGGGCCAGGCTCAGACTCAGGGAAGCGAAGAACATAATTAAAATGACGAATAACGATCCTATTTTCTTTTTCATTGAGAAATCTCCCTTTAAATTTTTGAGGACTTGTTAAATAATCTTCGGAAGCCCATTTTCGTCATTCCGGTGAAAACCGGAATCCAGAACATAAAAATTCCTTCTGGACCCCGGCTTTCGCCGGGGTGACGGCCTGGATGACTAATTGCTAATTTATAAAAATTCAAGAATTTAAAATTCCTTTGATTTGTTTATCTTGGCTAAACGCCCCGGGTCTGTCCCCTTTTTCGCATGACAGGTCAGGCAATCGGCCAGGGGCCGTTGCTTTAGGGCCGGCATGGTCGGACCCTGGACCGCGGCTTTGCTAAGGACCGGTTTGCTGACCGGCCGGGGCCGTTCTGATTTCCGGTGGCAGTCCAAGCACAACTGGTGATAGGCCCCTTTCAAACCCGGTACATGGATCTGCCTGGGATTAAAGGGCCGCTCGTGGCAGGTGGAACAGCTTACCGGAAGTTTCCGCATCTTTTGGAGATCGGTCATCTTCACCGGTTCTCCGTAAACATCTTCCTTTCCCCGGGGATGACGATGATGACAGACGGTGCAGTCTTTAGTAACCTTGAGGTGCTTCTCGTGCTTAAAAAATACCGGGTCATAGAGGTCGCTGTATTTATTCAGCACTGGGCTGTTCAAAGGTCGCGGCTTGGCAGGCGCGTCGGCCACCGTGGTCCGAGGGCCGGTAAGGATCCGGGCGGGTTTCATCTTTCCATAGTCGATGATTTCCTCGGCCCTGACCCGGTCCGGGTGAAAAACGAGGACGGAGAGGATCAAAACCAGGAATGAAGCTGCCGGCCATTTGGCCGCATGGGTTCCGAGCACGGGAAAGATAAAGACAAAAACCCGGTACAGAAACATCAGCGTGGCGATCAGGCCTATGGTGATAAAGATCTCTCCCAGGGCCGGGAAATAAGCCGATATCTTATAGGGCGGAGCGTAACTGACCAGGAAGACATTGATGCGGTTGAGGAGAATCCCCAGCACAAAAACGGTTGATGCCAAAAATAACCAGCCGGCCGAGGTACGGACCTTTTTAAACAGGATCAGGACAAAAGGGAGGAGGACCCCGAAAAGGACCTCTATAATAAAGGCATTAGTCTGATAGGTGCCTTCCAGGAGATAAACGTAAGTGCCCCGGACGATCATATCCCCCAATTTAAAGGCCAGATAAAGCCCCATTAAAATGGGCATGAATTTAGCCAGGGGGGTCAACACTTCCATCTCCGGCCGGCGTTTAAATGACCAGGAGACCAGAAGGGATTCGAAAGTCACCATGGGGTATCCGGCGGCTATGGCCGAAAGTAAAAACAAAAGGGGCAGAAGCGGCGTATACCAGAGGGGATGGACCTTGTAGGAAGCAATGAGCATCAAAGAGCCCAGACTGGACTGGTGCAGAAAGGACAGGACGATGCCGGCAATGATAAAAACAAACATGACCTTGCCCAGTATGGTATCGGCCAGGGCCAGCAGCTTTTCCAGAGACTGGTTCAAGCCGGCCAGGAAACCGGGAAGACGGACACGGCCTTTAAACCGTTCGATCACAATAGGAATAAATTCTATATAGAGAACGTTTAAATAAATCATGACACAGATGGCCACTTCGAAGAGGACGGAGTTCCCGTTCCAGTTTAACATGGGGCTGTAGATGTTCCAATAACGGCCGATATCCACCATGAGTCCCAGGACGACAAAGGTGTAGCCCAGCATGGCGGTCAGCAGGGCCGGGCGGATAACGGCCTGGTACTGGCGCCGGTTGAAAACATAGGCCATGGCCCCTGAAGTAAAACCGCCGGCCGCCAGGGCCACCCCGGAAGCTACGTCGATGCCGATCCAGATCCCCCAGGGAAATTGATTGTTAAGATTGGAAACCTTTCCGATACCGAATAGAAAGCGGATGGCCAAAAAGACCAGTCCCACGGCCATCAAGGCCAGCAGGACCAGAACTCCGGGGGTTAAAAACTTTTTCCCGGCAACCGGGGCTGAGGCAATCGCGCTGCTCACGGTCTGGCTCCTTTCTCCGGCGATTTGGTTTTCGATTTTTCTTTCCGCTTATTCAAATATCCGGTCAGTCCCCTCACCCCCCCTAAAGCGGCAAAGAGGATCAGAGGAGTGGCAAAATACTGAAACAGGCCGTGTTGAATGGCCTCGGTCAATCGGGGTGGGGCCTCGGTGCCCAGACTGGGGAGACCAATGGATTCGAAAGGCCCAGAGGACAGATACAGCCAGGAAGTCCCGCCGACTTCCTTTTCCCCGTAGATCCGTTTCTGATACCGGCCGGGGTGGGTCCGGATCTTCCAATTGGCCAGATGGAGCAGTTCTGATCTTTTCCCGAAAGTGATCACTTCCCGGGGGCAAAACTGAACGCAGGCCGGCAGTTTCCCCTCCTGGATATCATGGAAGCAGAAGGTGCATTTCCGGACTTCCGGGGTCAACGGATCGTGATATTCATAGGCCGGCACCTGAAAAGGACAGGCGATCATACAATACCGGCAGCCGATGCATTTTTTGACATCGTAGGTCACCGGTCCGGAAGGATGCTTGGTCAGGGCCCCCACGATGCAGGCCGAGACACAGGCCGGGTCCTGGCAATGCATACATTGAAACTTGACAAAGGTCGGGGGGTTTTTCAAGTCCGGTGGGCCGGTTTCTTTCCGGCCATACCGGTTTATGACGGTATAGGAGGTTTCGTCCATCCGCCGCATTCTTTCCAGGACCGCCAGTTCTTCAAAAGATTCCCGGGGCTTGGAAAGCTGATGCCGTTCATTACAGGCCTGTTCACAGAGGCGGCAGCCGATACACAGGGTCGTGTCCACCAGACAACCATAGGTATCGGTCCACAGGGATTGGGGCCGGGCAGCCTGAACCGGATTTTTTTCGGCCAGCAGTGAAGCAGCGGCCATAGTTCCTGTAATCTTAAAAAATTGCCTTCGGTTAATTTCCATGGCGGATTCCCGTCATTCTTTTAAAAATGGATAAACGAACCGTATCACCCTCCGTCTGTTTGCTCAGGGACATGTCTTCGGAACGCTCTATTATCATTTTGATATGTTCTACAACATCTGGATCCTGGGTCAGGATCTCAAGCTCCCCCTCAGAATCCAGCGAGAGGAGCGCCCGTTTGAATTCGAGAAGACAGACCGGCCAGACAATCCCGGTCAGGTCGAGCTCTGAAACTGAAGACATGGTTCTGTTCCTTCGTTTGCTTGCTGGTGATGCCATAAAATCTTTTATCCTTTTCATATATGCAACAGATATGCCGAAAGGCAGCCCAAGTTAATTATTGAGTAACTCAATGTAATAATTTAATAAATTACTTTTACTTAATTAATTTGCTTTTGAAAAATATTTATGTTATTTAAACGGTTATTTAAATGATTAACTAACTGTTTAATCAAGGAAGACCCAATGAATGAACAAGAAATCAATCTTTTCTGGAAAAAGGTCGTCAACACCATGGGAGAAGGATTAATGGTGGTCGGTCCGGACGGCACCGTGGTTATGGTCAATGAGGCCTTTGAACGGCTTACCGGATATAGCTCGAAAGAGATCGTGGGCCGACCCTGCACGGTGATCGATTGTGACGCCTGCGACTTGACTCTCCAGAGTTCGGGAGAAGCCTGGTGCCGTTTATTCAAAGACGGAAAGGTGTTAAAACGCCATTGTCATATCAGGAGCAAGAAAGGAGGCTATGTACCGGCGCTTAAGAACGCTTCCGTATTGAAAGACGACCAGGGGGTGCCTTGGGGGGCGGTGGAAATTCTCACGGATCTCTCGGAATTTGAGCGACTGGACAAAAAGGTGGAACTCCTTTCCCGGCAGTTGGAAGAGGATGTGGGATTTCAGGGTATCCTCGGCAAGTCAGCCCCTATGCAAAAGCTCTATGATGTCATTCAAAAGGCCGCCCAGAGTGAAGCCCCGGTAATCATCTATGGCGAAAGCGGAACCGGAAAGGAAATGGTGGCCCGGGCCATTCATCAACTGGGAAGACGGAAAAAGGAACCTTTTGTGCAGTTTAATTGCGCGGCTTTAAATGAAGCCCTGCTGGAAAGTGAACTGATCGGACATATCAAGGGCGCCTTTACCGGGGCCTATCGCCATCGACAGGGGCGGTTTGAGGCGGCTAATGGGGGGGATATCTTTCTGGATGAAATCGGGGATATCCCTTTGTCTATTCAAGTCAAATTGCTGCGGGTTCTTGAGATCAAGCAATTTGAGCATGTCGGAGACCACCGGCCTATCACCGTGGATGTCCGCATCATTACCGCCACCAATAAAAACCTGGAAGAGTTGGTCGCTCAAAAAAAATTTCGGGACGATCTTTTTTTTCGCATCAACGTCTTCCCCATCCATCTCCCCCCATTGCGAGAACGCTCCGAGGATATTCCTCTGCTGGTCAACACTTTTATCCGCCGTCTGCGAGCCAGAACCGCCAAAAAAATTTCCGGATTGACGCCAGCCGCCATGGAGCGTTTTATGGAGTATCACTGGCCCGGGAATGTCCGGGAGCTGAAAAGTGCCATGGAATTTGCTTTTGTTATTGCCGAAAAGGGTCTCATCGATCTGGACCAACTGCCACCCAATATCGTTGAACCAAAGCCGCCTGTCGGCGGACCAAACCGGTTCTTGGAGGAAATTCCGATTTCCGTTTCAAGGCCGGGTGTAAATGGAGAAAAGGAGGCATTGATCGAGGCCTTGTGTCGCTGTAGCGGCAATCAAACTCAAGCGGCGCGCATCTTAGGGATTAACCGGGTCACCGTCTGGAATCGAATGAAAAAATACAGGATTGATCTGAAAAAAAATTTAGTCCTCTAACCGGTTGCTGAAACCGGGGACCGCTCCGAAGGGGTGGGGGTGAGCCGCGAGGTGGGGGGAACAAAAAGGCCCATCTATAGCCGCATTTTCAGATCAGGGTCAGGTTTTCCCGAAGGTGGGCCGTCTCATTCAGGCTGGCCACCGAACGCTGGCCTTTTCCGGAGGCCAAAAACCGATTGATACTGGTGTATTCCGGGGCAAAAAACAAAAATTTATCGATCCTCAAAACATGAGCGGCCCAGATATTGATAATGCCACCGTGACAGACCACGGCCACCCGCCTTCCGCTGTTTTGGGCAATGATGGTTTCGATACTGGTGACCGCCACTTTTCGAAAATCCTTCAGATTGTAACGTTCCTCAAACCCGCCGCTGACCAGCTTCAGCCACTGCTCATAATCTTTGGCTCTTAATTCCTCCATGGGGACATAGACCGAGGATTGGTTGTCAAATTCGGCTATCCCCGGTTCGATATGGATCTCAATCCCTTTGACTTCAGCCAAGAATTGGGCCGTCATCCGGGCCCTGTTCAAGGGACTGCTGTAGATGGCCTCCAGCTGTTCCGACTCCATCCAGCGGGCCAGTCTTCGGGCCTGGTCGATTCCGGTCTCGCTTAATCCCGGATCAGCCGGTGAGCCGTCCTCTTTCTCAACCCGTAAGGGAAGGGCATGACGAATCAGTAGTAATTCCATAAAATTCCTTTATAAAAATATATGCGCCAATCAAAAGCCGATCAGTTCTATGGGAGGGGGCTATGGGCTATAGGCCAGTGGCTATAGGGAGATAGGATTTCAGAATTTTTTCTTTTTCCCGTAACCTATCGCCTCTTGCCTCTCGCCTTTTTCTACATCAATCCCTCCCAGGCCGTCCTTTCCTCCCCATAGGGATCATCTTGCACTTTTATCTCTTTATCAAAAATGACGGTTGCCCTTTTTTCCGCCGAGTAAGGCGGCAAGGCCGGAAGGGCGGGGTTATTCGGATTTCCGGTTCGGGCAAAGGCAATCCAGGTATCCATCATGGCTTCGCTGAGGATTTCGGTTTCCGTGTCTTTTTTGGGAAAGATACCAACCTCTACCGCCAAGAGGACCCCGAAAACAAACCCCAACTCCAGGGCATGCATCGCCCCGTATTTTCCACCCTTGAAGGGACTTGGCCAGGTGAAAAGATACATAAAGGTGTTTTTTTGATGAAGACTTTGGGCCTCGGCCAGACGGATGGAGGGAATACGAAAGGTGTAATCGGTGGTGATGGCATCCATAATATCTCTGGGGGTTTTTTTATTCCGCCGGTAGATTTCAAGTAATCTTTCCCTCCACCGGTCATTTTTCCCCGCCATGGTCACTATGGCCTTCGCCCCTCTTTCAAGATCCCCGATCTCTATTTTCTCACTCTCCGGATTTAACAAGGTCCACAGCTTGGTTTCGTCCAGATTGGACCCGGCGAAAACGGCGATCTCTCTGGCATACCCTTTTCTTATGGCCGCCAAAGGATGCTCGGGTAATACTTGGTGATCAACCACCGGTCCCAACCTGAGCGGCCGGTCCTCCGTAAACCCTCCGGACACCGGCATGATGGCGGTCTGGGCCTTAATAATCTCTTCAACGGAAATCCGGCGCAGGGCCTTGAGGTCTCCTTTGGGAATTCCCAGATGCTTAATCAGCTTTTCATGAACCCGCACCGCCGCCTCCGGATTCATCCCTAAGGGATGAGCCACTCCCGATTGCAGAATAGCCCGGTGGAATAAACCTTTGGCCGAAGGCATGGCCAGTAAAGCGGCTACGGCAAAGCCTCCGGCTGATTCCCCGAAAATCGCAACCTGATCCGGGTCTCCTCCAAACCGGGCAATATTCTCTTTCACGAAACTCAGGGCGGAGGCCATATCCAGCAGTCCCACATTCGAACTGGCTTCAGATTCATCCGGCAGGTATAGAAACCCAAGGACTCCCAACCGATAGTTGATACTGACCACGACCACGTCCCCTCTCAGGGCCAGCCGGGAGCCATCCAGAGAGGCCCCGGTACCGGTCACAAAGGCCCCGCCATGAATGAAAAACAGGACCGGCCGTTTGGAGGAGTCAATACCGGGCGTCCATATATTCAGGGTCAGGCATTCCGCCTCACTTTGGACCCTCTGTCCCCCAAACATCAATTCCAGATTAGAGGGGGCCTGCGAGGCTATGGGGCTATATTCCAGGGCATCCCGCACACCAGTCCAGGGTGTCAATGGAACCGGAGAGCTGAAACGGAGAGATCCCACCGGGGGTGCCGCATAAGGGATTCCTTTGAATTTGATGATGCCTCTTCGGTTGTAACCGCGAACTTTACCGTTTGAAGTTTCAACTACAGATTCTTTTTCCATTAGGACTTCATCTCCTAAAATCAACCATCCAGATCCTGATCTGAATGAATTTTTCAAAGACTATTCCCGGACTACCACACAGGTCCCGGGGATGTCCCGGACTGGAAGGAGAAAAAAAAATGGATTAGGATTTATGGCGGAAGACTATCAATCCATGAGAAAGGTCGTATAAGGAAACGCCCACGGTTACTTTATCCCCCTCGATCACCCGGATTTTAAAACGCTTCATTGTCCCGCACAGCTTGGCGGTGATGGTGGTTCCGTTTTCCAAGGTGATCAGGTAGTTTCCTCCCCCGGTGGCTTTGGTCACTTTGCCTTCAAATTTGGCCAGGTCGTCTTTAGACAATAATTCAAACTCCTTTTATTGAAACAAGATAATTAAAAATCGGTAAACCGTCATGTCCCCTCAGGGGCATGGCACCACCATACGGTCACCTTTGGTGACCTAATCAGGAGGCTTCTGTCCGACTCCCTCTGGGAGTCTCCCCAAGAGATCGGGCCGCTCGGCTCTGCCGAGCTTTTGAAGAGGTCACCAGCCGGTCG
>JACQYK010000277.1 GCA_016208255.1 Deltaproteobacteria bacterium
GGTAGGCTCGGACCCTATTTTCGTGTTAAAATGTAAGCGATAGAAAATAAGATCCCCACGATCAAAGCCAAGTCAGTTTGGAAGATTGAAGAACACAGTCCGATTAATTCTGTTGCTCAAACTTTAGAACCGTTCCAGAGGAGGTGAGCGGAAATGATTCAGATTTGCAGCTACAAAGGTTGTGGGATTGTTTATGGTGAAAAAGAGCCTTTAACAGACAAGCGAGAAACCCATGGTTTGTGCCCTAAGCACTTCGAGATCTCCATAAGCGAGATGAGAGCTGAGATGGAAAGACTTATGCAGAGAAGGTCTTGTCCGAAAATACTGATTGTCGAGGATAGTACTCTTTTTCGGCAATTGCTCAAAGAGGCGTTGCACGATCGATTCCCTTCCATAGAAATTATCGAAGCAGGTGATGGGGAAAAGGCATTTCAAGAAATTGAGACTTCTCCCCCTGATCTCATCTTTATGGATATTAGATTGCCCGGAGAAAACGGTCTGGAGTTGACCCAAAAGGTCAAAGCCCGATATCCGAATATAATTGTTGTCATCCTAACCGGTTATGATTTACCGGAATTCCGAGAATTCTCAAAACAGTATGCTGATTATTTCTTTTCAAAAGATTCCTCAACCAGGGAGAATATATTCACGGCTGTTCAATCCATGTTACCCTGAAAATTATCTGAATTTTACTCTGACATTTTCCTATGGTCCTCTTTTTAAGGACCTCCACCGTCCGCCTAATCACAAGCCTTCGAAATCCAAAACTCATCGCTTTAGTGCGATTGTTATTTTATTCGGAAAAAGGATAAAAGGGAGAAAAAATCACTGACAGGGGATTTCTTATGAAGAAACAACCGCACATTCTGCTCTTTAATCCGGACCAGATGCGGGCCGACGCCCAGGGTCATCTGGGAAATGGTTCAGGTGCAACGCCCTATCTGGATCGCCTGGTCGAGACCGAGGCGGTTTCCTTCGCCCAGGCCTTTTGTCAGAACCCGGTCTGCACCCCTTCACGATGCAGCTTCATGACCGGCTGGTATCCCCATGTCCGGGGTCACCGGACCATGGTTCATATGCTTCACCATGATCGGGCCGAACCAAACCTCCAGCGCATACTCAAGGAAAACGGCTATTACGTCTGGTGGACCAGCCGGAACGATCTGGTACCGGGACAGCTTGGCTACAGGGAGGAATGCGATACCCATTATACGGCCACCGTCGAGGATTTTAATCGCTGGGGACATTCCCCCAGGCGCGGCCTGCATTCCGACCAGGGATGGCGGGGCCAACCCGACAGCGACACCTATTACAGTTTTTATGCCGGCAAACTGGATCGGGGCGAGGATACCCTCTACGCCGACATCGACTGGGGATGGATCCTCGGGGCCAGGGAATTCATCCTTAAATACAACGGTGACAAACCCCTGTTCATCAATCTGGCTTTGGCCTATCCACACCCCCCTTATGGAGTGGAAGAACCCTGGTATAGCCGGATCGACCGGTCAAAAATTCCTGAACGGGCACCCGTACCCGAAGCCTGGGAAGGCAAGCCGGCTATACTCAAGGAATTATGGCAACGCCAGCGGATGCGGAACTGGACCGAAAAACGCTGGCAGGAACTGAGGGCCACCTATCTCGGGCAATGCGCCCGGGTGAATCATCAGTTTCAATTGATTGTCGGAGCCCTTAAAGAAAAAGGGCTCTATGAAGATACGGCCATCTTTTTCTTTTCCGATCATGGAGATTTTACGGGGGATTATGGACTGGTCGAAAAAACGCAGAACACCTTCGAGGACTGTTTGACCCGGGTCCCTTTGATTATCAAACCGCCTCAGGGGGTGGAGATCAAACCGGGTGTCTGTGGGGCCTTGGTCGAGTTGATTGATTTCCCGGCCACGGTCTATGAACTTACCGGGATCGAGCCCGGTTACGATCATTTCGGCCGAAACCTTTTACCCCTGCTGGCGGACAGAAAAAAAGAATTGCGGGAGGCGGTCTTTTGTGAAGGGGGCCGTCGTTACGGTGAAGAGCAGGCCATGGAGAAAGAATCCCTCAGCAGAAACCGGTCCCCTCAAGAGACCCCCTATTGGCCCAGGTTATCGCTGCAGATCACGGATGAAGGGCCTTTTCACGGCAAGGCCGCCATGTGCCGAACCCCGAGGTATAAATATGTGCGCCGTCTTTATGAATCGGACGAATTATATGACCTTGAGCAGGACCCGCAAGAGCTCCGCAATCGGATCGATGATCCGGCCTATTATCCAATACTGGCCGAACTCAAAGAAAGAATGACCGATTGGTATATGGAAACCTTCGATGTCGTCCCCCATGAACCCGATAGGCGTTTTTAGCTTCCATTCCTGTGAGAGCGTGCCTGTGAGGTTTTCAGCGGCCAAGTATCATTATTTGAAGCCGGATTTAAAAAAAAGAGCCATGCGCTATTTTAATCTATCCGGAAAAATGAACTGCCTGGTCTTCCTGCTATGGACAGCGGTGATGCTCCTCTTCCCCTGCCAGGCTTCGGCCCGCTATAACCCCGCCTTTCAATGGTACACCGTCCGGACGGACCACTTTATTATCTACTATCCGAAAGGACACGAGCTGGTGGCCCAGCGTGTGCTCTCCCTTGGTGAGGAGGTGCATAAAGATGTCACCCGCTTCCTGGGCTATGAGCCACAACCGTGTCCGATCGTTTTGGACCCAGGAACGGACCTTTTTAACGGCTACCTGTCCCTGTTCCCCAGCAGGATATCCCTCTATGAGACCCCGCTTTATTCCCTCCGGGGGATGGGACCGGGGTCGGACCTCCTGGATCTGGTCTTCACCCATGAATACACCCATTATGTCCATATCACCACCAGCCTGGGCTGGTACGGAGGGTTAACCGATATCCTGGGCAAAGGACTGGCCGTATCGAACATCTTTTCGCCGGGATGGATAACGGAAGGTATCGCCACCAACACCGAGACCCTGTTCACCGACGGCGGTCGCGGCCGATCCCCCCTCTTTAAGGCTGAAATGCGGTCATTCACCGAAGACCCCGGCCTCTGGAGTCTCAATTCGGCCGCAGTGGCCTCCCCCTATGCGCCCCCCGGCCAAAGAATTTATCTGGCCGGTTACCACCTGGTGGACTATCTTAACCGCATTTATGGTCAGGATACCTTGGCCCGGATAAGTAAATACCAGGCCGAGCATCCTTTGGGGGGATCGGCCGAGGCCCTGAAACAGGTGATCGGGAAATCGCCGCAGCAGTTCTACCGGGATTTTTTAAAAGATTTTCTGGCCCAGTCGGCCCTGATCAAAAAAGAGGCCCTGGCCGAGGGTCTTCCCTCGGGCCGGATTGTACTGGCCGAAAATCAGGGACTGAACAGTTTTGAGTCCCACTTCTGGACGGAAAAGGGGACCATCACGGCCCTTCGACGGGGTTATGACCGGAAGACCGCTCTGGTCGAGGCCGACCCGATTACCGGAAAAATCATCAGGGAGATTAAAACCGGGATTCTGGCCAATCTCTCCGCCCGGAGACTCCCTGATGGACGGCTTCTTCTTCCCGAGGTTTTTTATCATCCCCTGGGGGAGCGGACCATCGACACCACCGACCTGGTTATCTTTGACCCCATAACCAAGGTGCATAAGCGTCTCACCAGATCCCAGCACATCTATTCTGCGGATCTTTCCCCGGATGGCCGGACCCTGGTCGCCACCCGCCGGAACGGCATGTGGATTGACCTGGTGCTCCTCGATGGTGATGGGACGAACCTCCGGCCTCTTATCTCCAAACCGGGCCTGTACTTCGATAAGCCCTGCTGGTCCCCTGACGGATCCCGGATAGCCGCGGTGGTCAAGAGCGGACGAAATTCGGATATCGTCCTGATAAACCCTGTGAGCGGGGCCATGGAACTCCTGTTCAAATCCGATGTGGCCGAAGACAACGACCCGGAATTTTCCCCGGATGGCCAATGGCTCGTCTTCTCCTCGGACCGCAGCGGTATCTGGAACATCTTTGCCTGGGACCTGGCCGGAAAGAAACTGTTCCAAATGACATCGGTCCCCTACGCGGCCGGTGATCCCTGGATATCCCCGGATGGGAAAACCCTGTCCTTTTCTTTTCTGACCAGGGGCGTAAAGCAGGTCCGCGCCCTGCCTTTTCACCCCCCCTCAGGTAAATCCATCGAGGTGGAAAGGCCGTCAGCTGTGGAAGAGCCGGATTTGGGACGTCTGCAGCCGGAGGTTGCCTTCACCGGAACCAAAGGGATTCCCCTTGAGGCCTACAAGCCTTTTATCCACACCCCTTATTTCAAATCCGATGAAAAAGGGATTCAGGCCGGGCTATACCTCCTGGGAGCGGACCCCCTGGGAATAAACAGCTATTCGCTGAATCTGCTTTACGGATTTAACTCCGGCCGGCCGGGGTATGATCTGAACCTGACCAATAAATCCTTCTGGCCCATCTTGTCAGCCAGGATCTACGACACTTCCCTGGAGGGAAACACGGTCGATCATGGTGAATCCTTCTGGTTCCGGGAAAGAGGCGCGGAATTCTCCGCCGGACTTAATATCATTCACCGGGTTGTACCGGATAAAATTACCTCCTCCTTAAAGGTCGGGGCCAGGTTGAGGCATTTCGACAGCCTCGATGATAAAGTCCGGATAAGCGATGATGCCGATCTATCGGTCGGATACTTCGGGGTGGCATCGTTGACCAGAAGGCCGGATTCGGCCTCCAGGGATATGGTGTCTTCCTGGGGGGAAGACTTTTATCTTTCTTATGAAAAGGGATTATCCGGATTGGGCGGGAAGCTCCCCGGCTATAATATGGTCATTAGCGCCACCCAATATGTCCCCTCTTATTTTAAGCACCAGGGCCTGGCCCTGACCATCACCCATCAGTCCCAGGAAGGTCTGCTTTTTTACAGCAAGGCCCTGAGCCTCCCCCGCGGGTATGGTGACCAGGACACCGAAGGCGGCTTTGAGAAAAGAAATAACCTCCTCTTGACTGCCGAATATCATTTCCCGATCCTCTATACCGATAACGGATATGGCCTCTATGCCTATCACAGCCATCTTCTGAAAGGCTCTCTCTTCGTAGACTATGGGGCCGGCTGGGACGGCGGGTTTAACTGGGAGGACCGGCAGGGAAGAACCAGGACCTCCTTCGGAGCGACCTTGACCAACAGGGCCGTTCTCTTTGCCGTCCTGCCTGTTGAATTCGGCCTTCAGGCCGGATACAAGGTCCGGGAAGGAGGCCTCTTTGCCAACTTCCTCCTCAAGTTGGATCTATAACCCGAAAGTAGAATTCTGGAATTCAGAATCCAGGAGCCAGAATCCAGAATAAAAATCTTTGAAATTCATTGTATTAAGGTTTATCTTCATGCTTCCTGGTGCCTCATGCGGGGCATGGAGGCTTAGTTCGGAAATAACCCTTTATTCATTTCCCAAAAATATCCTTCAGAAATTTTTTAAGCTCATCCCAGGATTGCCTGTCGGCCTGGGCGTTATAGGCGATAGGCATGTTGAATTTTTTTCCCATGGCGTCGGCTTCGGGATTGGTGAAGCTGTGCACGGCCCCCGGATAGGAGATAAACCGGAAATCGGCACCGGCAGCGGTCATTTCTTTCTTAAAGGCTTCAATCTGTTCCGGTGGGATAAATTTATCATCGCCGCCATGGAGGACCAGAATCCTGACTTTGATGGAACCCGGCTTGGCCGGCTTAACGGCGCTTAAACTTCCGTGAAAGCTGGCTACTCCTTTCAGATCAACCTCTTGCCGGGCCATATTGAGGACCATACCGCCTCCGAAACAGTAGCCGATAGCCGCCATCCGGCTCGGATCCACCGTGGGCTGTTTTTTCAGAAAGTCCATTCCGGCCAGAAAACGCGCTTTAGCCAAATCGAAATCCTTCATCAAGGCCGATGAAAATTTTTGAGCGTCCTCAGGATGGGCCGCCACCTGTTCCCCTCCGTACATATCCAGAGCCAGCGCCGTATATCCCAGCTCGGCCAGCAGACGGGCCCGCATCCGGGCATAATCATTGAGTCCCCACCATTCATGGACTACCAACACGGCCGGTCTCCGGCCCTGGATGTTTTCATCATAGGCCAGATAGCCGATCATCTCCAGACCCCCGGCCGTATAGCTGACCTTCGCCCCCTTGATTTTAGGCTGGGCAAATGCCTGGCCGACGAACCCTAACACTAAGAAGAAAAGAAAAAAGATAGCGACGATCACCAGTATTTTTTTGGCGACATCGTCCTCGACTTCAGCCTCATCGGTCCTTAACCAATGACTCCTTTGACCAAACATTTGAAATCCCTCCGATCCTTTTTGATGTTAACCCCTCCTGCCCCCGAAAGGGCACCAGCAAAACGTGAAAATTGATTTTCGCCGAACATTGACGGATTCGAAAAAAGTCGCCCAAGGCCCATTTGTGTCATTCCCGTGAAAACGGGAATCCAGTGTTTTTAATTAGGTACTCATAACCTGGATTCCCGCCTGCGCGGGAATGACGACTTTTTGCGAGTTCATCAATATTGACTTTGAATATTGAACGGTATTTTCTATAACCGGGTTATTGATTCTTCGGGCCCTCCTCCCGGTCAACCGGATGATTGCCTCCAGTCTCCCATGGTGACTCTGTTTTTCGGCGCCGTTCTCTCAGACTCTCCAGGAAAACGTAAAAGACCGGCACAAAGGGGATGGCCAAAAAAGTCGAGGCGAGCATCCCCCCAAAGACGGTGGTGCCGATGGCCCTCTGGCTGGCCGCACCGGCCCCAAAGGCAAAGAGCAGCGGAACCACCCCCAGGATAAAAGCAAAGGAGGTCATGATAATGGGACGGAAACGACGACTGGTGGCTTCAATGGCCGCCTCGGTAATGGACAGACCTTCCCGGTGCAAATCACGGGCGAATTCGACGATCAGGATGGAGTTCTTGCTGGCCAGGGCGATCATCAACACCAGGCCGATCTGAGTATACAGGTTATTGTCAAACCCCCGGGCCATAAGGGCCAAAAGGACGCCCACCAGGGCTACGGGCACCACCAGAACAACAGCCGCCGGGGAAGTAGTCCAGCTCTCATAAAGCGCGGCCAGGACCATAAACACCAAAATGACGGATATGGCATAAATAAAATAGGCCTGATGGCCCACCCGTTTTTCCTGATAGCTTGTTGCCGTCCATTCATAGCCCATCCCCCGGGGCAAATTTTCTTCCGCCAGCTTTTCCATCAAAGCCAGGGCCTGGCCGGAACTGAACCCCGGAGCGGTCGTACCGAAGATGGCGGCAGCCGGGTAAAGGTTGTAGCGGGTGATCAATTCCGGACCCTGGATTTGTCTGACGTCAATAAGACTGCCCAGAGGCACCATTTCTCCCTGGGCGTTTCGGGTGTGGAGGGCTTTGATATCCTCGGGCTTCAGGCGGTAATGCTCGTTGGCCTGGATATAAACCTGGTAGACCTGATCGAACTTATTAAAGAGGTTAACGAAAGAAGAGCCTAAGTAAGCCCGGAGGGTCTCAAAGATATTGTTGAGGGGAACCTGGAAAGATTGGGCCTTGGCCCGGTCGATATCCAGAAAGATCTGGGGGCTTTTCGTATTGAAGGTGGTGGTCAGGCCTCGCAGGATCTGATTGGTATTACCCAGGTGAACCAGGTCGTCAGCAGCCTTATGGAGTTCGTCCAGACCGAGGTTCTTTCGGTTTTCCACCATCATCTGAAAGCCGCCGGACTGACCCAGTCCCCTGATAGGCGGTGGAATAACCACAAAGGCCAGGGCCTCTTGAAGCCGGGAAAGCTCCTGGTTAAGACCACCCACGATTTTTTCCTGGCTCAAGGCCTCCCCGCGTTTATTCCAGTTTTCATAAACCACAAAGGTCGTGGAAATCGTAGAGACATTGGCCGCATCCAGAAAGGAAAAACCGCCGATCGTCACCCAGCCGGAGATTCCCCGGGTCCTTTTTAGAATCTCGCCGATTTTCTCCGATACCTCCCGAGACCGGGGTTGGGAGGCCCCATCCGGCAACTTGGCAAACAGGACGGCAAACCCCTGGTCCTCGGTAGGCAGAAACCCGGTCGGCTGATGGAAAAAGGCCCATCCGGCCAGGGTAATGATGATGAAAAAGACCACCACCATCAACCCTGCCCGGTTGACCATCCAGCGGACGAGACCCAGGTACGGTTTCTTCATGGCTTCGTAGCCCCTGTTGAAGCCGCGGTAAAACCAGTTTAACCGTTTTTTCTTCCGCGGCCGGAGCCACAGAGCGCACTGGGCCGGTTTCAGGGTCAGGGCATTAATGGCGCTGATCACGGCAATGGCGGCAATGACCAGAGCGAATTGCCGGAAGATCAGACCGGTGATGCCCGGTAAAAAAGCGGCCGGCAGAAAGACGGAGACCAGGGCCAGGGTAATGCCCAGTATGGGGCCGATCAGCTCGTTCATGGCCTTGACGGCGGCCTCTTTCGGGGATAGCCCCTTCTCGATATAATAAGAGCTGTTTTCGACGATGACGATGGCATCGTCCACCACGATACCGATGGAGAGGACCAGGGCGAACAGAGTCATCAGGTTGATGGTAAAACCCATGACTATCATGGCCCCGAAAGCCCCGATAATGGTGACCGGGACGGTGGTGGCCGGGACGAGCAAGGCCCTGAAGCTTTGGAGGAAGACGGTGATGACGATCAGGACCAGGATGCCGGCGATAAAAAGGGTGGTATAAACGGACTTCACTGCATCCCGGACGAAGATCGTCGTGTCATAACGGATCATGTATTTTAAACCTTCAGGAAAATCCATGCTCATTTCCGCCACGGCCTTATAAACACGGTCGGCCACTTCGATGGCGTTGGCCCCGGGCAGGGCGAAAACAGGGATCTGGGCCGACCGCAGACCGCCGATATTGGCGAAGTTCGAATAGAATTGCTGACCCAGGTCCACCCGGGCGATATCGCGCAGCCGGACCACCTGAGGGGCGGGCCCCCGTTCACTTTTGATGATGATGTCTTCAAACTGGTCGGCATCGGTCAGCCGGCCCAGGCTGTTGATGGTGAACTGAAAGGCCTGATTGTTTGGCACCGGAGGAGCGCCCAGTTGCCCGGCTGCCACCTGGACATTCTGATCGGAGATGGCGTTTAAGACATCCTGGGTAGTCAGGTTGAAGTCCTGGAGTCTTTTCGGATCCAGCCAGACCCGCATGCTGTAAGGACCGGCCCCGAAAACCCGGACCTGCCCGACGCCGGGCAAGCGGGCCAAAGGGTATTGCATATTGATAATGGCATAGTTGGAAAGGAAGGCCTCATCAAAGCGGTTGTCGTCGGAGAAAACACTAACCACCATCAGAATATTGGTAGAAACTTTTCTAACGTTGATCCCTTGTTGTTGAACGCCGCCGGGGAGCGCGGCCAGGGCTGTGTTGACCTGGTTTTGAACCAGGGCCAGAGATTTATCAAGGTCGGTACCGACGTCAAAGGTGATAGTCAGGGCATAGGAGCCGTCGCTGCTGCTCGAAGACGACATATAGATTGAATTTTCAACGCCGTTGACCGCCTGTTCAATGGGCATACCGATGATCTGGGCGATAACGGCGGCACTGGCCCCGGGGTATCTGGCCGTCACCTGAATGGTCGGCGGCGTGATCGGCGGATACTGTTCGACCGGCAGATAATAATAGCTTACTATTCCGAGAATGATGGTCACCACGGCCAGGACATTGGCCAGGATAGGGTGTTCAATGAAGAACTTGGAGATCATAACCCCGACCTTTTGGGTTCACTCGAAGGCGGATTAGCCGGGACCGCCGTTGGTAAACTCAGCTTCTGCGGGAGTACCCGCCGTCCGGGAACAGCCTTTTGCAGGCCTTTTATAACCACCCATTCCGTTCCGGTCAGGCCTTCTTCGATTACCCGCAGGTTATCCAAAACCATTCCAACCCGGACTCCCAAGCGTTTAACCACCTGCTCCGGGGTGACCGCCAGAACATAAGAGCCCCGCTGGTCGCTTCCCACCGCCTCCTGGGGGACTAAAAAAGCCGATTTTTCTCTAAAGGGGACCTTCACCCGGGTAAAGAGACCGGGCAGGGTCTTTCCCTGGGGGTTTGGAAAAACACCCCGCATCAAAAGGGTACCGTTGGTCGGGGTCAGGGTGATTGCGGCAAAATCCAGGGACCCTTTGTGGGGAAAGTCCTTTTCATTGGGTAAGCTGATATAGATCGGAAGGGCCCGGCGCGGTTTCTGTCCGGGGGTCCAATGGGTCTCTCTCATCAGACGAGCCAGGTCCAGATCACTGATGGTAAAATAGACATAAATCGGGTCGGTCTGGCTTAACTGGGCCAGGACGGTGGCTTGGTTGGACCCGACAAAATTCCCTGGGTCCACCAGCCTTCGGTCGATACGGCCGTCCATGGGGGCTCGGACTTCGGTGTAGTCTAAATTGAGTTTAGCTAAATCCCTTTGGGCCTGGGCGGCCAGGAGATTGGCCTGGGCCGAGTCCCGCTGGTTGCGCCAGTTGTCGACGTCGGTTTTTGAAGCCGCGTTCTGGTCTGCCAAATTGAGGTTGCGCTCCAGCTGGATTTGGGCATATTCCAGTTGGGCCTTTTGCAGCAAAATGGCGGCCTCGCTTTGTCGGATATTTTCCTGGTAGGTGTTCTGCTGGATAAGAAAAAGCCGGTCCCCTTTTTTAACCGACTGCCCATCCCGGAAGAAGACCTTTTCCAGATATCCGGGAACCCGGGCCACCAGTTGTACTGTATTGACGGCCTGGGTGTTCCCGGTCAGCTCCAGAAAGTCGGTCACGGCCCGTTTAATCGGCTGGACGATGGTAACAGCCGGAGGAGGGGGAGGACCTTGAACGGGTTTTTCACCGCAACTGCCAAGAAGAATAAAAACCATCAAAAAGGCGGCCCGGGCTGAAAGGTCGCCTGTCCAAAAAGTCCGTCGTTTCCTGGTCATCATGAGGGTCCTCTCCGGATCTTTTATCGCTTCGGGATCTCTCTAACCATTTGAATCCAGAAGTCAGAAGTCAGAATCCAGGGGGAAAATGTTAATCTATTTATTGTCTCACCCCGTTTTGAATTCCGGCTCCTGAATTCTGGTTGGGCTTCTACCATTCGGGACTGAGAGAAAAGGATCGGGTTTTTCCATCCTTTGAAAAATTATTGGCCGCCGGTTCCAGCAACTGACCCCAATTAGACCGCTTGGCCATAACCTCCTTAACCTCCGGGGGTACCAAATCCTTTCCGGCCCTTATCTCCCAGCCGCCCCCCAAGGCCCGGTAGACCCCGACCAGATTACTGGAGATGGCCCCCAGAGCTGCAGCCAGGTTGTCCTGTTCATTTAAAAGGGTCTGCTGCGCAATCAAGACGGAGGTGAAATCCTTAATCCCCTCCTTATACTGAAGGATCGACAAATCAAGCGATTGCCTGGCTGACGCTGCGCTTTTACTTAAAAATTCGATTCGTTCCCGGGTCTTTAAAAAAGCCACCAGGGCGTCTTCGACTTCCTGCTGGGCCTTGAGCACGGCGTTTTGATAGGCCACCAACAATTGCTGGAAGCGCGCGTCTTGTACCCGGACGTTGTTGGTGATCCGGCCGTAGTTAAAGATATTCCACTGAAAGGACGGCCCGGCTTGGAAAGTTCTGTTTCCCCAATGAAACATAGTGCCCAGGGAAGCATTTCCAACATCGCTGGACAAAAAACCAAAAATCCCGCTGAGTGAAAAGGCCGGATAATAATCGGCTTTGGCCACCCCTATTTGAGCGCATTGAGCCGCGGCCCGCCATTCGGCCCTTCGAATATCCGGCCGACGGCGAAGTAAGTCATTGGGGATTCCCACGACGATCTCCGGAGGAGAAACCGGAATATCTCCAGAACCGGCCAGGAATTCCGAAAGAAAG
>JACQYK010000278.1:0-8381 GCA_016208255.1 Deltaproteobacteria bacterium
GCCATTCAACCTTAGTGGTCAGACAAGCCGGCCTGGCGGCCTATTTCGTTGACTTGGAAAAAGTTGTCCAGGATGAGATTATCAGCAGAACCGAGCATGGCCAAATCTAGAATAAATATTCGAATTTTCAATAGAGCCATGTTCAGATACCCTTTTGTGTCCCTGATTGCCTAACTGGATTAACATATGATCAGGCCAAAGAAGTCAGGGTCTTGGGGAATATGGCTTTTACTAGCGTCACGTCAACTATCCTGTCTTTATCTGACATTTGATGGTTGACGTGACACTGGTGTCGCCTGATTCCGTTACTCAAAGACGGGACCCATTTATTCAAAGGGAGATTTTAAAAGAATTAGCCAGCCTTTAAGTACTGAAAATTGTATCGCATATAGTAATAGCACATTAGTCAGTTCCAGTTTCCTATAATCTCAATAGGTTATTAGCCGGAGAAGAAATGAAAAACAAAATAGTTCGGACATTCCAAGAAGCTGTGGCCGACATCCCGGACGGTTCTACCATTATGATTCACTCTTTTGCTGGCCCTGGGGGTATCGCACAGAACTTGATCCAAGGGCTTAGAGATCAAGGAGCTAAAGAATTAACACTTATCGGTTGTAATTTAGGACAGTTATCGGGAGTGGGGCTATTAGAATACCAAGAATCTGTTAAAGAGGAAATACGCGGATTAAGAAGGAGAATCGACGCCCCGGGTTTATTTTCGTTTTCCCTGGGTCAAAGCTATACGACAGCAACCGTCTTGTTTGAAAACAATCAGGTCATAAAAGCGATTACTTCCTGGGCGGGCACTTCGATCGTGGGAATTGAATCTTCTTTGGAAAAAGCAGTCAAAGACAGTTTTGTTGAACTGGAAATCGTACCACAGGGAACCCTGGCTGAGAGAATCAGGGCCGGAGGAGCCGGGATTGGCGGGTTTTACTGCCCGGTCGGGGTGGGTACTGTTTATGAAGAAGGCAAGGAAAAAAGAAATATTCAGGGTCGAGACTATATCTTTGAAACTCCGCTTAAGGCTGATTTCGGTTTCGTCCGGGCTTATAAAGCCGATCCGTTTGGGAACCTGATCTACCGGGGTTCTTCAAGAAGTTTCAACCCCCTGATTGCCATGGCTTCCAGAATAACCATTGCCGAGGTGGATGAAATTGTGGAACCAGAGGAACTGGATCCCGAATCCATTGTTACACCAGGAATTTTTGTCGATCGCATTGTGCGAATTGAGCAGGGAGAGTTGAAATGAAAATTAGACTCGATCGAGAAGTCGTTGCCATGCGGGTGGCCAAAGAATTCCAAGACGGAGATTACGTCAATCTGGGGGTTGGTATCGGCGCAGACGCGGGTAGTTATATTCCCCCCGATAAAACTGTTTTTTTCCACTCCGAACAAGGCCTTCTTGGTTACGGGCGCATCCTGACCGAAGGGGAGGAAGACTTGGCCGATTTTAACTTGGTCAATGCCGGCGGGAAATATGTGGTCCCATTACCTGGCATGTGTTTTATTCATCATGCGGATTCTTTCGCCATAGTAAGAGGGGGCCATATTGATGTGACGGTTCTGGGGGCCCTCCAGGTGTCTGAGCAAGGAGATTTAGCCAACTGGTCCATGAATCCAGATGGCAAAGTGGGGAATATTGGTGGGGCCATGGATATGCCTGTGGGAATCAAGAAAGTAATCGTAGCCATGGAGCACACCACGCACAATAACCGGATCAAGATTGTAAAAAAATGTACCCTTCCTTTAACCTGCCCCCGGTGTGTTAACCTGATTGTCACCGACCTGGCCGTCATCGAGGTCACTTCCAGAGGGCTGCTCTTGAAAGAGTTTGCCCCTGGATGGAGCCCTGAAGAAATCCAATCTTTAACCGAACCAACGTTGATATTGGCCGATGACCTTAGGGAGATGGAACTTTAAAAGGAATACAGTCGGCCAAAAAAACCGTGCCCCCAAATTAAAATAAATATTTGGGCTAATCTCTAAGAATTTATGAATCGTTTGCCTACCATCAAGAGGCCATGGCTTACGGGATCTATTTCATTCGAACTTCATGAAGGGGCTCGCAAGCGGCTCCCCGCTGACCATTTCCTATTAAATTAAAAACGGTAATGAGGACCTCCAGGGAAAGGACTATAAATGACTGCTGAATTAAGCGGAATGGTTAGTACAATTCAGAGGTTTTCAATTGATGATGGTCCCGGAATAAGAACGACGGTTTTTCTCAAGGGCTGTCCCCTTAGGTGCCCGTGGTGTCATAACCCTGAAACTCAAAACTATTTTCCCGAGATCTTTTTCAGGGTCACCAAATGTATAGGCTGTGGAAAGTGTAAAGAATCTTGCCCTGTTAACAATGCGGTATCATTAAATACCGAGCATCGTATTAATCGTCAACTATGCATTGGATGTATGAAATGTGTCGAGGCCTGCCCTGCAGGTGCGTTGGAACAAGTCGGAAAAGCACTAACAATATCTGAGGTTATTAATGAAGTAAAAAGGGATGTACCGTTTTATATCAATAGCGGAGGTGGTATTACCCTATCTGGTGGAGAACCCCTGGCCCAGCCGGCTTTTACGGCTGAACTGCTCAAAGAGGCAAAAAAAATAGGAATTAATACCTGCATTGAGACCAACGGATATGCCGAAAAGTCGGCTTGGGAAAAGGTGCTGCCTCACTTAGATTTGTTACTTCTGGATATTAAACACACTGACCCGGTCACTCACCAGAAATTTACAGGGGTAGGCAATGAAATAATCCTAAATAATGCCCGAGAACTGGCTTTAAAGGTTAATCTGATTATTAGAACACCTCTTATTCCAGGATTCAACGATACAGAGCCTTTTATTGAGGAACTTGGTCAATTCGCCAGTTCCGCTGGAATAAGAAGTTGCCATCTCATACCTTACCATGAATTCGGTAAAAATAAATATGCCTTACTAGCTCGGGAAAATGATTATTACCTGATCCCAAGGCCCCTCGGGGAAAAAAGTAAAAGATTCAAAAAACAATTGGAGAAATATAATTTGCAGGTAATGCTGGTGTAATCCGCATAAAAATAGATTGCCACATTGAGCAATTTCCTGTAACATTATTAAAAGTTTAAAATCATGGTCAGAAAGGAACTGCTTGTAAAAGGAAATTATTTTGGAAAATAATACCAAAGAAAAAATATTAAGAGTTGCTGCCAATCTATTCAGAAAAAATGGATTTAATGGCACCTCCATCAGTGACATTGTCCGGGAATCTGGTGTTTCAAAAATGACCGTGTATTATCATTTCCCAAGCAAACAAAATATGCTGCATGAAGTGATTAACAGGGGGATGGGAGAGGGGACATCTGTACAGAACATAGTTAATTCTAAGTTAGGACCCAAGGAAAAACTTAGAGAGATCACTAAGTTACATATAACAAATATGCTGAGACATATAGATTTTGTTTCAGCATCTCTACTTGAGAGAGATCGTTTAGAGAAACAATACCGAAGCAACTATATCCGTCGCCGGGATGATTATCAGCACAGGGTTGAAGAAATAATTAAGGAAGGCATTAAATTAGGGGTCTTTCCGACAGTAAAAAATATAAAATTAACTACCTATGCGATTTTTGATATTTGCAATGGCCCGTCCCGTTGGTATAAACCGGAAGGAGCATTAACGCCGGAACAAATTGCCGAGGAACTCTCCACTTTGATATGCGACTATTTAATGCAAATCCAACCAGCAAAACGCTCCATGAAAACTGCCTGAGGTTAATTCCCTGCCTTATATTGTAAGATTTCCTTAACGAGACTTAAATTGACAATGGTCGGATCCCCTGGATTGTTATCGACTTTTTAAGTTACTGATGGGAAGAGTAGATGGTTCCCGTGAACAGTGTTGGGATCGGCTCCGGCCATGAATGAAGAAGGTTTGATCCTTTCCCATAAGGTATCAAGGCAACGTGGCCGACGTCCGGGCCATTGGCCCTTTGATGGTTCGCTTCCAGAAAAACATCGGTCGGAATCCCAAAGAAAGTGCCGATCGAGGGTTTGATCAATCAGGCCGGAAGTAAAAAAGCTGTTGCCGGCGCTGGCAGATCGACCGCCTGGCTGTTCCCAAAAAAGGCCGGACCAAGCATCCCGATAGCGATCAATTCTGGATTAGGAAGGCCCTGAAACGACGAGTCAGGATTGAGTCGGTGATCAGTCATCTAAAAAATGACCATCGGCTGAATCGGTGCCGTTATAAAGTGGTCTTGGGAGACACCGCCAATGTCTTTTGGGCCACCTTAGCCTGGAATACCAAAGATTACCTCCCTCCATCGGATAAGAGACAAAAGGAGGCTTAAACGGGCTGCTTAAGAGGGACCATCTCATAAAAAATGATCCCCCAGTCCTTCTCTTCAATTTTCAAAGGGCAAGATCCAGATTTTAACTTTTTATAAAGCGCATTTTTCAGGATGAACTAATTAGAAGGTATTTCACAAGGCTGGAACCTATTTTTTTGGGGAGCTTCAATGATTAGCGCTTTGAAATCTTCCATTTTTCCCCTAACTTAATTTTGCGGAGGAAGAAAGTTACCCTCAAGCTTGACATTGTCCGTATAGTCATGTCCTGACTTTTACAATTATATTCCTACGGTGGAAATTTTCGTCTTTCTTGATCTTGGCCGCAATTGAATATTTTTTTAAGGTCTCGAGGACTGCCGAATAAAAACAAAAATGATCCCGACTTATTTCCCCGCAGGCGGTCACACCAAGTGGTCTGGAAGGGGCCTTTTCAGTAAACCTGTCTTATTTGTTCCCGAAATATCCCGTGCTGTACAGTTTTCTGATGATCACATCCAGGATAAGAAGCAGCAGGGCGCTTAGGGTGAGGTAAGGCCAAAGGGGCCGACCGACCTCCTTGAGGGTGCCATCGGTCTTGAAAAGCCCCTGGGGCGGGCTATTGACATCAAGAAGACGCCCCCGGGTCAAAGCGGCCAGGGAGGAGAGGAGTTCCTCATTCACCCCGACTTTTTTGAATTCATCGGTATAAGGGACCCCGTAGCCAAAAACCTTCGGACCGGAAGGGGCTCCCAGGGAATCGGAGGAATAAAGACTCAGATAATAAACGCCCACCTCTTCGGCCTGAAAAGTTCCCTCATACCTTCCCGGGGCGATCTGATTGACGGGGACTTGTATATTTTTCCTGGACGGAAAAAGGATATTCACCTTCAGATCAAGAAGGTTCATTAACAGGCCGCGGTCGTCGGTTACCTCCACCAGAAAGGTGTTCCGTCCACCCTTCCGCTCCATGGCCACCTGATAGTTCATCGGGTTTTCTTTTTGCCTGGCCCATTTGACCATCTGGGAGACAAAGGCCCCGTAATGTTCCCAGAGGATCCAGGACTTCCCCCATCTTGAAGAAAGATCAGAGGTAAAGGCCACGCTCCGGCCCAGGCCATACTGCCAGGCGGATAAGAGGGGCCCTTCCCCGGTCTCGAAAAGGATCATCGCCCCCGGCTTGGGATAAGTAATCACCTGTCCCTGCAACAGAGGCAGATCCCCGGTGGGGATCCCTTTGGTCAGGTCCGATGTCAGGCGGGCTCTGGGCTTCAGCGCTTTTTCAACAATGACTTTCTTAGCGGCGATCTGAGCTTCGCTTACGAAAATCCGGGGGATCTTTTCCGAATCGTCCGTATAATAACTGCGGCCGTTCCCCCATCTGGCGATGTCTTTCATCAGGTTGACATCCGCGTCATTGCCGACTGATACGGTAGATACCGTTATCCCGGATTCCCGCAGGGAGCGAAGTAAGGACGGGAAGTCGGCTTCCTGGGTGAGTCCATCGGAGAGGATGATCACGTGCTTCTTAAAGGCTTTCATCCCCTGCAGAACGCGGTAAGCTTCCTGAAGCGCCGGATAAAGATCCGTTCCTCCGCTCTCTTTAAGGGTGGAGAGCTGCCGGGCGATTTTTTGCCTCTCTCTGGCGGAGGTCATGGGAACGGTCCATTGAAAAACCCAGTCAAAGGCCAGAATGCCCACTCTGTCCTGGAGATTAAGCGTCTCCACCGCCCAATAGGCGGCGATTTTGGCCCCTTCCATCTTATTCTTTTTTTCCAGGTTCCCGGCCATCGATGAGGATTTGTCGATCAGAAGAACCAGGGCAAATCCGGGAAACTCCGTGCTGGTCGGGACATCCATGAAAACCGGCAGCGCCTTTTCCACGGGCGTATTGAGATAACCCCCTGCGCCAAAGCCGTTGACCCCGCCGATCATAACCAGCCCCCCTCCCGTATCTTTGACATAGCGTTCCAGATTTTCCATGGTCGCCAGCGAAAAATGCCGGCTTTGAACATCATGAAGGATAATGGCGCTGTAATCCAGGAGGTCGTTAAACGATTCGGAAAGATCGGCCGGGTCTTTTGGTGTAACCGCCAGACCTTGTTTCTTTAAGGCCTCCGCCAGGGGAGAGGTTTTTTCCCGTTGATTGGTTAAATAGAGTACCCGGGCTTTTCGGGTTCCCTGGGTAAAGGATAATCCCTGATTGTTTTGAAAAATCTCATCCAGGGGCGAATTGATGACCGCCGTGTAAAGGTAGAGGCCCGGATCCTTGATCACATCGTTGAAGCGAAAAACATTCTTCCCGGTATTAAACCTGACCCGTTCATTTTTCAGTAATCGGCCATTTCTCAAAAGGATCATTTCCCCCTCCCCCTCATGGGTGCTGGAGAAAAGAATCCGGATTTCAAAGGGCGTCTGGAGAGCCGCTGCCGGTGGGCTTTCCACCTTTTCCATAAAGACCTCCTGCCCCTGGAACCAGGAGGTCAGCGGGGCCGGTAAAATCTCAATACCAAGGGATTTGGCCAGATAGGCCGCTTCCCTGGCCTCTTTCCGGTTCTCCTGGCCGTCAGTAAAAAGGACGATCCTGTTTTTCCCTGATTCCGGAAAACGACCCAGGGCCAACTGGAGGGCATCCTTGATATTGGTGGCGTTAGGGTCGATTTGTGATCTTAGATCGGCCGGAAAAAAGTCATTTTGCAATTCCTTTTCCAGGGAGGCCTCTTTTCCAAAGAGGATCAAGCCCGCCCGGTCCTCTTTCCCGATTCCGGAAACGGCCTTTTTCATGTAGGTCAGGGCCGCGTTTCTCCCCCGGGCGTTAATGCTCTCCGACTGGTCAAAGATGAAAAAGAGGTTTACGCGATCCGAAGGGCTGAGGAGCCTGAGATCACAGAGGGCCAGAACCAAAAGCAAGAGCAGCAGAGACCTCAGGCCTCCGAAAAGGAACTTTTCTCTGGAGGACAGTCCTCTGGGAAAGGTTTTTTTAAAACCTATCCAGAGCAAAGGGATCGCTATCAGAGATATCAGAAAAATGGGTTTTAAAAGGGTCAAAGACATGGGTTCAATTTCTGATTTAGGTAAAACCGCCATGCATCGCCTTTGGGGGCGTGGCACCACGAAACATGAAAATAGGGGTTCTCCGAGCTCTCGAACTAAAAGCTTGATCTCTCGCCCGCTCCGCTAGAGCCCACAGAGATCACTGAGAACGACTTGATTTTTTCATTGCGGTTGAGAGGACCGCAATGAAAACCGGTCCAGCGCTGCTGCGATCCTTGCCGGAGGCTGAGTCCGCGGGACTGAATCCCCTTCTCAGGGATTCAGTCCTGTAAATGGTCTCTCGGGGTCCTCTGCGCTCTCAAGCGAAGCGGGCGAGAGATAAACGACCTTGAGCTTTTATCTATTTTCGTATTAAAGTCAGGGTTCGTGACCTTCCAGAATCGAAGGGGAATGAAACCGTCATTTAAGGTCGATTCAGCCAAATGAAAAACTCCACAACCAGAAGGATAACGGTTCCCAGGAGAACCAGGAACCAGGTTTGAACCGGAGTCCGGATGGTTTCTTTTCCCACTCCGGTCCAATCCGCTTGTTTTCCCGGTCCGGAAAGGTCAACCCGGATATTGGATTCCGATTCATCAAACAGATTTACAGCAAAATGGGTTCTTTTCTCTTTTTCCAGGACTGTGTAGATTCCTACCTTCTCCGTATGCGGATAGGGAAAGGGATTGGATGGCACCGATTGTTTCACCCATTTCCCGGAAGGTAAGCCGATGGAAACCGATTGGGTGGCCGGTCTCAGATACAAGGGAAAGGGTTCCCCGGCTTTTACCTGTAGAGGAGCAGAGGAAAACTGATAGGGCGAAAGCCATTTGAAGCAGTTGGTCATGAGCACGGGGAAGGCTACCCGGAAGGGAAGATCCGATTGCTTCAAGTCGAAATTGATCAGGATGGCTCTAAGGCCCTCTTTTTCGTAAGCATAAATCAGACCTTGATTCCTGGCCTCCAGCAGGGCTTTCATCCCTTTTCCCGGTTTTACCAGAGTGGCCGATCTGATCCGGAGCGTTTCCAGATCAAGATCCT
>JACQYK010000278.1:8408-22967 GCA_016208255.1 Deltaproteobacteria bacterium
ATAACGGGATTTTCCAGAACGCCGGTCCCGGTGACGGGGATCGAGGGGGAGAAGGCGTTGATCATCAGGAAGTTTCCTCGCTCGGTGGCGGGAGGGGAAATGCCATCAAGGATAATGAGATCGTAGTTTCGGACCTGCTCCTCCCAGGAAGAGCGATTGATCTCCTTGACCGTATCGACTCTGAAATGCGGAAAGGCCTCCAACAGGGTCCGCAGAAAAAAATTTCCACGGGTCACCATCAAAATCCCCAGTTCTCCGGAAGCCCTCAATACCTGGTAGGCCTGATTGTCCAGAGGAAAATCGTCCCTGAAGTCCAGAGAAGCCTTGGCGATTCCGCTTCCAGGCCTTAAAAGGGGGATCAGGAATCGCTTTTTTTCCAGGCTCCTCAATCCGACGCTTTTTTTAAAGACGATTTCCTGACCGATGGTCATCTGAATCGGGCAAATAACCGGGTGGAGATTGAAATTTTTGATCTCAATCAGGGCCTGGTAAACATCGCGAACTCCCGGATCGGGCCGGCATTGGAAGTTGATAATACCCACATTGGTCTTTCCTTCTGAAATAACCCGGAGCTGCAATTTGTTGTGCTTTTGAAGGAGGCTGTCGAGGCCCTTTACGGCCCCGTCGGTAATGAGGTAGACCCTGTCCTCGGTCCCCGGTTCGACAAAAGAGAAGGCCAGATAGAGGGCGCTGGTCAGGTCTCCGGAGACATCCGAGGGCTGAATACCCTCAATTACTTCCCGGAGTCGTTTTTTATCTTTTGAAAAAGGAGACCTTATTTCCGGTCTGTTCCTGGCTTCAATGATGAGCATCCTGCTTTCCTCCGACAGTTCGCCGACCAGCCGGAGGGCCTCCGCTCGGCCCTGGTCAAACCGGATGCCCTTGAAGGTCCTGGTTTGCATGCTGGCGCTGGAGTCCAGGACCAGAACCAAATTTCCCTTGATAGTGGTCGGACGGGTCCAGACGGGTTCGGCCAAAGCCAGAGAAGAGAGGATGACGATCAGGATTTGAAGCAAAAGGGGAAGATTGCGCATCAGGGACTGAATCCGGCTTCCCCCCCGGGCCTCTTTCAAAACCCCTTTCCAGAGGAAAGGACCGGTCACCTCCACTTCTCTGGCCTTGGGTTTGAGGCTGTGGATAATAAGGAGAACCGGGATAAGGCCCAGAAGAAGGAGCCAGATCGGGTTTAAGAGCTGCATTTATTAAGCCTTTTTATCAGACAGGATTTACAGGATTACCTGGATTTTCTGTGCCTTTCGGCTTGTCTGCGTGCAAGTACGCAGACAAGCGTGGGAAGAATGGCACAACCTAATCGTTCTGCGAATAAGAGTCTTAGTTTCCTCAGAAAGCGGATCGTTGTTGCTCGGGGTCTTCCGGAGCCTGAGAGAACTACATGTAAATCCGTTCGGTCGGCTCTGGCCGACCTCAAAAAAGGTTCCTTTTTGGGAACCGCTTCATCCTGTCAGAGAAATTTTTTCTAAAGGGTTACCTTACAATTAATTCCAACTATGGGATTACTCCCGTCCGCTATCGCAATAACGTCCCTTCTGCCAGATAATCAAATAAAAAGTCCTCAAAGGGGATGCTGGTATCCAACAGATAATATCCGATCCCTTTTTTAAGGCAGAATTCCCTTATCTCCTGGAGGAATTGCTCCATCTTTTTACGGTAAAGAGACCTGAGATCAGCGCTCAGAGACAGCCTTCTGGTTTCCCCGGTCTCCATTTCCTTGAGGATAAGATATCCGTCCAGGGAAGGAGAAAGCTCTTCATGGTCCAAAACCTGGATGACGGTGTTTTTGAATTTTCGCTGGATCAGGGCCTCCAGCCCCTTTTCCAACCCTTTGCTATCCAACAGATCACTGATGATAACCGCCAATCCGGGTCTGGTGCAGGTGGCGGCAAAATCCGTCAGAGAGGCATTCAAACCGGTTTCCCCTTTTGGTGCCAAGTCTTTGAGATAACGCACAATAGAATGATAGGCCTTTTTCCCCCTTTGAGGTCCAAGGGATGAACCGACCGAATCGGCAAAAGAGACGAAAGAAACGTGGTCCAGATTGGCAATGGCGATATAGCTCAGGGCCGCGGCAATTTTTTTGGCAACCAGTGTCTTGGGAGGCTTTCCATAAGCCATGGATCTGCTGCTATCCATAAGGATATGAACCCTCAGGTCCTCTTCGGAGCGGAAAAGCTTGAGAAAAAGTTTGTCGAGTCTCCCGTAGACGTTCCAATCCACATAGCGGAAATCGTCCCCTACCTGATATTTTCGGTAGTCCTGAAATTCAAGGCTGGTGCCGCTCCGCCAGGAACCATGCCCCCCTTTTTGGGGCCCCTTCAGGACCCTCCCGGCCAATATTTTCAGCCTCTCTAATTTCCTTAAAAAGTCTTCGTCCAGGAAATCATTTGTTTCCATTGCGGTTATCACCCTTTTTTTTTGATTCATTTTCAGGCTTACTTCGGCAGGCTGTTAATGATTTCTTCAACAATCTCATCGGGGTCTATTCCTTCGGCTTCCCCCCGCAGGTTGAGGATAATGCGATGCCTTAAAGCGGGTTTGGCCACGGCCCGGATATCATCCAGGGCGACATTAAAGCGGTCCTCAAGAAGGGCCATGACCTTGCCGGCCATGACCAGGCTCAGGACGCCTCTGGGGCTGGCGCCATAGCGAACATATTGCCGTGCTTTGGGGACGGCATTTTTTTCCTGGGGGTGGCTGGCCATCACCATTCTTACGGCAAAATCTTTGACATGAGAGGCCAGAGGAACCTCCCGGACCAGGGACTTCATCTCCAGGATGTTGGCGGCTCCCATTGTCTGAGAGAGGACCGGCAGAGCCTCCTCCGTGGTTTTGTCGATGATCTCCATTAGTTGATCCGGGGTGGGATAGCCGATTTTGAGTTTGAAGAAGAAACGGTCAACCTGGGCCTCCGGGAGAGGATAAGTTCCTTCCATTTCAAGGGGATTCTGTGTAGCCAGCACAATAAAGGGCGGCTCCAGGTTGTATTTTTTCCCAAAGACGGTCACCGCCTGTTCCTGCATCGCCTCCAGCAGGGCGGACTGGGTCTTGGGAGTGGCCCGGTTGATTTCATCGGCCAGTATGATCTGGCCGAAGATAGGCCCCGGGTAGAACTCAAAGAAACGTTTTCCGTCCGGATCCTCATTAACAATGTTGGTGCCGACGATGTCCGCCGGCATAAGATCGGGGGTAAACTGGATTCTGGAGTACTTCAGGTTAAGCACCTGTCCCAGACTCTTGACAATCAGGGTCTTCCCCAGACCGGGGACCCCCTCAATCAAGGCATGGCCCCCGCAGAGCAGACAGATGAAGACCTGCCGGATGAGTTCTTCCTGCCCGACAATCACCCTGGAAAGTTCGGTTTGGAGCAGGTCCAGGCTCTTCTTGATCATCTCCACTTGTTTATAGACTTTTGTCATCCTGCTTTTTTCCTTTTTCCGGTTTGATGGATAGAAAATAGTTTTTAATAGTTTCCCGGTATTCCCGGGGAATCTTTTCTTTTTGTAGAGCCGCTTCCATTTCTCTTCGATAGGAAGGAGGGATCTCCTGCCGGATTTCCTCCTGGCCATCTTTCTTTTTTCTAAAAGAGGGTAAGGCGCGCGCCTGGAAAGAGGAACCCGGTTCCGAACCTGGAGGTCCCCCCCCTTCTTTAAAGGAAGGCCCCTTTTCCCCTTTAAGTTCGAAGGGTAGGTACCTTTCCCCCGTTCCCTTGGTAGTTCCGGCCGTGAAGCGGTCATCGCCCTCCCGGCCTTGAGGTTTATTACCCGTCTTCCGGCCATCCTCCCGACCTTGTCCGGCCTTGGGGGGCACGGGGAGCAGGGCCTGTTCCTTTTCCGGGGCCGGAAGAGACCGGGTCTCGCCGGAAGGTTGCTGGTCCAGCTTTTCCCGGCTTTCTCCCCCGTCAGCGTAACCCCTTTCCCGTTTTGCCTGGAGGGATCGCTGGTCACCGCCGGGTTCCGATGGAAGGGCCCGGCTGATGGTCTTGTCCAGGAATTGCTCTAACTCCATTTTTTCACCAATCCGGGAAATATCCCTGGCAATCGATTCAGGGAGACCCCCTTCAAAAAGGTCCTTTAATTGCTCGGTCATTTTCTCCAGATCTTCTTTCGTGGTCATCTCTTGGGGAAGGGAGAAAGATTGGCCAGGTCCCGGGGGACTGTCCGCATACAACTCTTTTTCCAATTTCCGGGTCAGGCGAAGGCGTTCGGCCAGGGCTTCTTTTTTCACCTGTGGGTTTAGGAGGAGAAAAATCAAAGAGGCTGAGTCCGGTCATGATCAAGGCCAGGGAAGGGATCAGGACATAAGCGGCGGAGAAACGGGGAGGATAGAGTTTGTTTTTGGGAAGCTCTTCCAGGACTCTCCCGGCATCCGTCAACAATCTTTCCCTGAATTGAGACTTCCGGCCTGACTGCTGGTATTCAAAGGCGGTGCTCAGGCGGTCTTTTAACCTGAGACGGGAGTCCATCTCGATTAAATCGGCCAGTAATTTTTCCCGGGTGAGCAGGTGGAACCCCAGCGCCATCCCCAAGGAGACCAGGGTCAGGACCCAGTAGAGGTAAAAGTGACCCCAGTCAAAATGAAACGCTTTTTGAAGTCCAAGGGCCAAGCTGTTCAGGATCAGGAAAAAGGACGCAAACCAAACCAGAAAAAAGAAAAGGCGCCGCCTTTTTCTCCACTTCAAAAGGGTGCCAATCCTTTTTTCAAAGACGGAATCGCTGTTCACAGGGTACTCCTTTGGCGGTTATTGCGCCTGATGACCCATTGATTCACCACTGAAAAAATCAAGATGGCCGACAGGACCACTAGGAAATAGGGGAGAGGGCTGGGGATGATCGGTCCGATGGGTACTCCTTCCCCATAGTGGAGGTTAACTAATAACAGAATTGGATTTAGAACCGGGGCCATAAAAACGGTTGCGAATAGAAAAATAGTATAAAAGAGCCGGGACCCCACATATCCGGACACGCGCCATCTTCCCAAAATCAGAAGCAAGAAAAAGGCCGCCTGCCGGCATAACAGGGAAGCCGTAAAGAGAATGCCAAGACCCAGGAAAAAGTCTTGATAGGAAATTCCAGTGATCGCCGCTCCCAGGATCAGGAAGGGGAGAAGCAGAAGGTGGAAGACCAGAGTGTGAAGCAGGGAACGGGGAAACTCGTAGGCCAGGTAATCCCGTTCTTCCTCGAAAGTGGTGACGCCCTCCCTTTCCATCCGGGCAAAGATGCTTTGGGGAATAATTTCCCCCAGAGCGCAACGGAGATTCAGGTAAGAAATCATGATCAATCCGCCAACAAAAGTACTCAGAAAGGTCTGAGGAATCCGGAAAGCTTCGAGGTAATGGGAAAGAGACCTGAAAGGCCAGGTCAGCAGCAGAATGATGGCCATCACCCAAAGACATCCCATGGTAATCGATACCATGCTGGAAGAAAAAATGGGAGCCAGATCTCTTTCGCTTTCACCAAAGATAGAATCCAATTTCATGGTCCTGTTTCCAAGGGGATTTCCCATTCCAGCACGTTGACGCTGTTCCGGAAGGGGGTTTTTTGCTTCACGGGCCCCGGAAATATCATTGAATCGATCCAGCCGATAAGAAAAATTCTATCCAATGTAAATTGGTTTTTTTCATGAATGGAAATCCACAAGTCTTTGGTGAATTCCATTTCCATTCCCCTGGAGAAGGACCCGGAACCATTCCTCAGTCCTTTTTTCAGAATAGCCTCCACCTCTCTGGAGGTAAAGGGATTTTTCAAGTCCAAGGTTTTCAGGTTCCATCTTTTGATCAATTTTTCCGACGGGGCAATATTCCCGAAGGCCAAGAGACGGCCTCCGAAATAACCATGACCATTCAAGATGGGAAAGGAGGAACGGTTTTCAATGGAAAGGGACAGACCCTCTTCCTGAAATTGAGCTCTAGCCTGAATGGGGAACTCCCCGAAGCCGGACAGGAAAAAAAAACGATGAGACCAGCGATGAAGGGGAAACAGGAGGGATCGGACTTCATCGGTTTCGTGGAGGCCATAGTTGTGGAATTCATTCGCTTGGCCATAATGAGTTGGAATGCTGGTCAACAGCCAATCATCGGATCCCAGGGGGAGTCTGAATTCCCCGTCTTTTTGGGTATAAATACCCCAATAATATTTCCAGTGGGCCGGGGCCTGTCGGCCGGTCATTTTCAGGTGAAGGATGCCGTTACTTAAAAGACTATATTTAATCTGGGTGTAGAAACTTAACCCGAAGCAGGCCGAAGAAAAGAGAAAAATAGCCAAACCGAGAGGAAGGAGGGTCTTCCAGGCTTGTGTCTGTTTGTTTTGAATCGTTTTCAGAAGAAAACTTATAAGAAAAATATACCCCAGCAAAAGGGGAAAGAGGATCAGGAAGGAGGGAAAACGGGCCGGTATTTTCGAAAGCAGGAGATAAAAAAGCTGGTCTTCCTTCGGATGAAATTGAGCCGTCTCCGCCGCCGGTCCCAACTGCCAGATTTTTTCCCAGAATGCTCCCCGACCGGGCCAATCCCTGAAGGAGGAATCCGTCACATCAAAGGCAAAAAATAGGATTTTCCCGAAACCCATCCCCTTTTCGAGAATAAGAGGAAGATCCCTTTCCCGGAGCAGGGTTTCAGCCTGAGGGGCAGTGACCTTCAAGAGCAGGAAAGGATCACGGTGCACCAGTCTGACGCCGCCAAAGGCTTGCAGAGCGGAAATCTCCCTGACCCGTTCAAGTCCTACAACACGGACGGAAGTGAGAAGCTCAAGCCTTTCCATGGAAAGGGAGGTTTCCTGAACTCCACCGGCTGTGATCACATACCCCCCCGACTTTATCCATTGAGTGAGACCGTCATATTGTCTGGGTTGAAGATTTTTCCAGACGTTGGTTTTCAGAATGAGGCCTTTGACTCCCTGATAGCCATACCAGTTCTCGGGGAGAAACCGAACCGGGGTATAAACGGCCTGGTATTCTTCGGTATCCAGCGGGGATAGGTCCTTCAGATTTTCCCCAACAAAAATCAGAAGAGGTTTGGTGGTATAGTGTTCCCGCAAGTTGATGGATTTGGAAAGGATGATTTCTTTTTCTTTTTTTAGTTGAATGATCAAGGGATGCACATAAGAATCGATGAGAATGGTAAACCCATATGTTTTTTTGGATTGGGTGGGGAGATCCACGTCTCTGGAATAATTGGTATGGTAAACATCATTCTGATACTCGCTTCCGGAAGTGACCACCACTTCCAGCTGCCCCTGGAGGCCCTTATGTCTGTTTTCGATCACTACCGTCAGCGGGGTCCAATCCTTAAGCTTGAATACCCCGTTAAAACCTAAAGTGGGTTCCATAGCCAGGAGTTCAGCCGGCGCGGATTGAGGGATAAACAGGATCGTACACAGGAAGGTCATGGATAAAAATTTGATGAAACAAGGTAAGAACCCAAAAAACCATCTCATTGATGCCCTTCAACACTCTAAATCTTTATAAGTATTTTCTTTTTCATAAAAAGTATAAGTAAAGTAACAGACATAATCAAGGGGAAAAATAAGCCTGGGGCCAAGGAATCCAGTGCCGTCCGTTCTATTCGCTGAGAAAATACCTGTTGAAAAAAATCAGGAATGGGGTAGCATAGCAGTCCAAGATTCATGGGTTTATTAATATGAAGAAAAAATTTCTTGAGAACCAGAAAGGGAGTTTTATTGACCAAGATGGATCGGACGCAACAAATTTTGGCTGGGGACCTTCGGGCGGTAGCCCGTTTGATCCGCGACATTGACGACGGGCTGCCGAAAGCCAGGGAAATACTGAAAGAACTCTATCCCCATACCGGCCGGGCCTATATCATAGGGATTACCGGATCCCCCGGCGTGGGCAAAAGCACGCTGGTGGATCAAATGATCCAGAATTTGCGCTGTTGCGGGAAGACCGTCGGTGTCCTGGCTGTGGATCCCACCAGCCCCTTCAGCGGCGGGGCCATTCTGGGGGACCGCATTCGAATGCAGAGACACAGCACCGACGAGGGGGTCTTCATCCGCAGTCTGGCCACCCGTGGCCATTTCGGAGGTCTTACGCCTTCGACCCGGGGGGCTATTGCCGTCTTGGATGCCATGGGCAAGGACTATATTTTGGTCGAGACGGTTGGAGTGGGACAGGATGAGATAGAGATAGTCCGGGCCGCCCACACCACCCTAATCGTCCTCATTCCGGGCCTGGGAGATGATATACAAGCCATCAAGGCCGGCATTCTGGAAGCCGGGGACATCTTTGTCATTAATAAGTGCGAAAGGGAAGGGACGCAGAAGACCCGGCAGGAACTTCAAATGATGATCGAGATGGATAAAGACCGAAAGGTCAAAGGGGGCTGGAAGCCGACTATCTTTGCCTGCGAAGCGGTTAAAAACGAGGGGATTGAAGAATTAATGTCCGGAATTGAAGAACATCGGGCCTTTCTTTTCCAAAAGGATGCGAATTATTTTGAGCGGTTTCAACAGGACCGGGCCCGTATGGAACTTTTTGATCTGGTAAAGCAGGATGTGGTGCAGGCCGTCATGAATCATCTGACCGGTTCGGGTCAATGGGATCAATTCATCCGGGAATTGGTTCAGAAAAAAACAGACCCTTACACCCTGGCCGAGCGCATCCTGGCCTGTTGTCTTAAGCTTGAGCAGGATTTTTGATCAACGATCATTTCTTGCTTTCAGGCTTGGTAACACATTAGCCCTAAGAAAAAATTTTAGACAGGATCAACAGGATTTACAGGTATTTTGCTCAGGCTCCGGAAGATCCTGAGCAACCTCTGTCCGCTTCCGGCGGAAATTAATGATTCTGCCCTCAGGACGATTCGTTGGTGCCTTTCTTCCGGAAAGGCACCAAATCAAATTGATCCTGTAAATTCTGTCTAATAGAACAGGATTGTTAGCCCAGTAATCTGAAAGGAGAATCCAATGAATCAGAATTTCCCCTCCCTGTTTTCCCCGATTAAAATAAGAAATCTGAATTTAAAAAACCGGATCACCATGGCCCCCCTTTTTTTGGGATACGCCAATCCGGACGGAACAACCAGTTCTTTACTTCTTGATCATTATCAGGAAATGGCCTCTTCCGGGGTTTCTCTGATCGTTGTCGAAAATGTTGGTATTGATCCTCTGGGCCTGGGTTCTCCTTTCACCTTGCGCATCGATGAAGAACGCTTTCTCTTCGGTCTGTCCGGGCTGGCCAAGACCATTCATCAACAGGGGACCCTGGCTATTGCTCAAATCAACCATGCCGGGCGGTGGGCATTTATGCCGGAAAAAATAGCCCCTTCTCCGGTGAATACCTTTGGGTCATTTCCAAGAGAGATGACCGAAGCGGATATTGAGCAGGTCATCAAGGCCTTTGCCCTGGCGGCCCGCAGGATCAAGGAGGCTGGATTTGACGGAGTGGAACTTCATGGCGGTACCGGTTATCTGCTGGTCCAGTTTCTTTCTCCGCGAACCAATCAACGGACGGATATTTATGGAGGGTCCCTGGAAAACCGGATGCGTTTTCCCCTGAGGGTAGTTGATGAGGTTTTAAGGGCGGTGGGACCTGATTTTCCGGTTGGCTATCGTTTCCTGGCTGATGAATGGCAGCCTGATGGGTTGCACCTGGAAGAAACAGCCCTCTATGCCAGGGAACTGGAAAAACAGGGTCTGGCATATCTTTCAGTCATGGCCGGTACCTATGATGTTTTTTTTAATCCCGATTATCTGCAAAAGGAAAAAGAAGAAGGGTACATGGTTTCTTTTGCCAAAGGAATCAAGGAAGCGGTCCCCTCCCTGCCGGTCATAACAGCGGGAAGGATTAAAACCCCTGGATTTGCCGACCGGATCATCAAAGAAAAACAAGCTGACCTGATAGGCCTGGCCAGGGTGTTATTGGCCGACCCCCTTTGGCCCAAGAAGGCGGAACAGGGGCTAACGGAACCGTTGGTTGCCTGTGAGCCCACCTGCTCCTTGTGTCTGAACCGGGTGGCCGGAGGAAAACCGGTCTTTTGTTCGAGGTGGGGCAAGGCGCGGCAGAAAAAATTTTTGGAACGGATCGGAGAGAAAGAAGAAAGGGATTAAAGGCAAATTTTTCCTCTCGCCCGCTCCCTTCGGTCACTTAAGTTCTCAGAGTTCTCAGAGAGGAACTTTCCCTTTCAGGTAAATCGGTGGGTGGGCCGATTTACCTGACCGTCGCTGCCCTGTGGGATAATATTCGCCGAAAGGCCACAGTTGGTTATTGATTGCCAGCCTCTCACTGGCAATCAATAAATTTTGTTGTCTCTGCGACTCAGAGAGCTCTGTGAGAGACAGATCCTAATGGTTAAATATTTTCTGGGAAAGAAAGGAATAACCTTGAAACTGTTTGAACCCATAACCATAAGAGGGATGACCTTAAAAAACCGAATCATCATGCCAGCCATGCAGCTGATGCTGGGTTTAAAAAACCGGCGGGCCCGGGCCTTTTATCTGGAGCGGTCCCGGGGGGGCGCCGGGGCAATCATTACCTGCGCTACCTCGGTAGATCTTTTTCTGGAAGACGAGGCCTGGGGCCGGCCGGATGGAGCGCGTCTGTTTGTAGAAGGTATGCGGTCCATTACTGAAGAGATCCGGAGCGGAGGGGCCAAGATCGGGATCCAGATTTGGCACGGAAACCAGTTGCCCGCGGGCAACGGTGCCCCAGTGGTTCCCGGCGCGCAAACGGTGGCTCCTTCGGCCGTGGACGACCGGCGGGCACTGACCGGAGATGAAATCAAGTTTATTATTGTTAAATTTGGGTCGGCTTCCGCGAAAGCCAAAGAAGCCGGATTTGATTTTGTGGAGGTGCATGGCGCTCACGGCTATTTGCCCTGCCAATTTTTTTCAGGGGCGGACAACCAGCGAACCGACGAATACGGCGGGGATCTTTTAAGACGTATGCGCTTTGGCCTGGAGCTGGTCCAATCCATGAGAAGCCAGGTCGGAAACAATTTCCCCATATTCTATCGCCTCGGAGCCGAAGAAAAAAGACCCGGTGGAATTACCATCAAAGAGAGCCAGGCCTTTGCCGCTGAACTGGAAAAAGCCGGAGTCGATGTCTTTGATGTTTCCATCGGCCTTCCGACGGGCCGGAACGCCTCACCCAGCAAGCGGGCTAAAATGGGCACCTTTGTCAATTTGGCCCAGGCTATAAAAAAATCCGTTTCGGTTCCGGTGATGGCTGTGGGACGGATTAATCTGCCGGAAGTAGCGGAGTCGATTTTGGAGGAAGGGAAGGCCGATCTGATCGGCATTGCCCGCCAGCTGCTGGCCGATCCTTATTGGCCGAAAAAGGTTCAGGAGGGCAGGGCCGATGAGATCGTGGCCTGTAAATCCTGCAATACCTGTTTTATCCCGATGCGGAGCGGCACCTGGAAACCTGGTAACCCCATCTGCGCGGTCAATGAACGGGCCGGACGAGAGGTCGATCTATAAGAAATTAAGCTAATTATAAGCCACATCCCCATCATCGGGTCCGTTAATCTGTACCTATTTAATTATTCTAATTGAATTATTCTAAAAGAGTACAAGAAATCTTTCTGCTTGTTAACCAGTTAACCAATGTGCCATATTTCGCCCGGCTAGGGTGAACGTTCTGGAGTCTTCTTATGGCGCAAAACATGAAATAAGAAAAAAGATGCTTTATTGTTCCTACTATTGTAGCAACATTATTAGGAGGAAAAACAAATGAAATTCGTGGGAGTTCGTGAATTTAAACAGGATGCCGTCAAATACCTTAACGAAGGAGACGAAATCGTTGTTATGAAACGAAAGAAACCAATTGCCCGGCTTGTTCCAATCCCCGAAAAAACGGCGGAAATGTTGGTATTGGAAATCGGCAGAATTTTCAATGAAGCAGGAATCACAGAAAAAGAAGCCCTTAAAGCACTTGATTTGGCCAGAAAGGAGATTTATGGCTAAGGTCGTTATCGATGCCAACGTCATCATCTCTTCTGCTTTTGGGGGAAAACCCCTTGAGGCGGTCATCCGGGCCATCGGAAAACATGAGGTTTATATTTCCCAGAGTGTTAAAAAAGAGCTGGAGGGAGTCATAATCAAGCTTTCGAAAAAACTTTCCGAAGAACAACTGGCCTTCGTCAGAGAAAAATTTGGTGAACTTTTAGGTATGGCAAAACTTGTTTCTATCTCAACTCATGTAGCCATGTCCAGGGATGCCAAGGATGACCATTACCTCTCACTGTGCAAAAAAGCAGGAGCGGATATTTTAATAACCGGAGATAAGGATCTTTTGGTTATTTCTCCGGAATCTCTTAAGAAAAATGGAGTCTTATGCCGGATTATCACCCCCCAGGAATTCGTAGAAGGATTTTATGGGAGAGGTCCCCATCATTAACCGCCACCGCACACCTAATCTCGTCTTTTTGTTCAATCCTATAATACCGGAAATACAAAATTCAACGGGGTCTTTAGTAATCTGTGACCATCAAACTCCTTATGACATATGAAGATGTGACCGTGACCCCATTCCACAAAATGATTAGAAGAATACAGGCATTTCTCAGTCCTTTACAAAATATCCGTATTCCTTGGCGTTGATATTGGTTCTCTTCTCCCGGCCGATAGTGGAACTGGGGGTAGGGCCGTAGTCATGTCCGGGCCAGACGATGGTATCGTCCGGCAGCTCCATCAGACGCCGGATGGAGGCCCCCAGCGTGGGGCGATGACCGCCGGCCAGATCGGTCCGGCCGCTGTCTCCGACAAACAACGTGTCACCGGTGAATAACTGGCCTTCGGCGTAGAGGCATATCCCTCCCGGAGAGTGTCCCGGAGTATGGAAAATCTGAAAGGTGATCTCACCCAGCTGGAAAGTTTTCTCATCTTTTAAACGAATGTCCGCTTTGGAGTCTCCTCTCAGAAAAACGCTGTCCAGTTCATGGATCACAATTTTGGCTCCGGTCAGTTTTTTTAAAGCCCCATTCCCATAAGTGTGGTCCCCGTGGTGATGGGTATTGAAGATATTTTTTATCTTAAGATTTTCTTCTTCGGCTTTGGCCGCGATCAGATCCACATCCCCACCCGGATCGATGACCAGGGCCTCCCTCGTTTTTTCGCATCCGATGAGATAACTGAATACGTCCCACCCCCCTACGGGTATTTGCCTGACGATCATACAGCCTCCAGATTTTTAAGAATTTTAATTTGATAACTTCGTAAAAAAGCCAAATGGATCGTCACCCCCGCGAAAGCGGGGGTCCAGAACTTATTGAATTCCCTAGATTCCCGTTTTTACGGGAATGACGAAAATGGGCTTTTGGTGTCTTTTATTTTCTTCATCAATTCTCTAATACGAATTATTTACCATCTATTAATTGTTCAATCAATCTCTTTTTCCAGCCTTTTTTTTCCCATGGATATGTGATAAAATATTTCGTTAATAGCAGGGGGTTTCGGCCGGGCAGAAAATTAATCGAGTCCAATCACCAGGCTATCCCAAGAAGTATGAAACAAACGTCAGGGAATTTCCAGAGGAGGAGTAGGAATGCCTTTCTGCCCGCATTGCGGTAAGACTGTAGAAATGGGAAGTCTTTTTTGCTCCCATTGCGGCCAAAAGATCACTTCCTCTTCAGTCGATCCTTCAAATAAAGATATTAGGGAAGAAGAATTCAGGGCTTTTATCGGGAAGAAGGCCGATCATTATTTAAGCAAATTCCGTTTTTTTGGGAACGAGGGGAGGACCGGTTTCGCGATTACCTGGAGCTGGCCGGGTTTCTTTTTGGGGTTTATCTGGATGCTCTATCGAAAGATGTACCTCTGGGCCTTGGCGGCCTTTCTTATCGCCTTTACCCCGGTGTCTTTCCCGCTGGCCATGATCGGCTGGGGAATCGTCGGCAATTACCTCTATTTTTTGCATGTCCGCAATAAAATCATCGATTACAAATCCCGTCCAACCCAAACATCCCCGGCCCTTTCCCTGGCCGAGTTGGGCGGGGTTAATCGCTGGGTCTGGTTTGCAGGCTTTGTTTTTCTCTTGTTTCTTTTAATTTTCGGATTTTTAGGATCCTTGTTTTTTATCCATTTCTTAGAATATTTGGGATTTTTTGAGCCCCAATTCCTTGAAATCTAAAGTTCAGGACCAGGACCTTGGTCATGAACATTTTGTAATCCCCTGGGACGATCTTTTCTCCTTATCTATTAGCCAGACAAAAGCTCCCTTGATTGATTAGAGACTGTCTTTGCTGGCAGCCTGACGGGAAGATGAGGAGGAAGGTTGATAATAAACCGCAACCAGGACGAGGCGTTTAACAAGAGGCCGGATGAGGGAATTTTTCGCTATCGGTTTATTTTTATGAAATAAGTGAAGAAGACGCAAGATCAGACTTAGCCCCCGTAACTCAAAGATTCAATAAAAAAGGGAGGGTAAAAGAATTCGAGCCGGTAGCTAAACGTGTTGAAAAAGTGCTTCACATCTATCCCCCTACGAGGTAGAATCTGGTAGGGGGATTTTTTTGATCAAAGGACCAAACCAGCTCGATGAACGTGTCCCGATAGAAGTCGGTGGGATTCAGGTCAACTTCTGTAAGAA
>JACQYK010000023.1 GCA_016208255.1 Deltaproteobacteria bacterium
CGGAGACCGAAAAAAATCTGACTCTCACCATTGAAATGACTAAAAAAACCGGCCTTGCCGGTGCATTGATTACCGGTTTTATAAATTTAGGTGCACTCCATTATGAAATGGGTCGCTATCAAGAGGCACAAGAAAGTTACAACGACGCTCTCGTAGTGCTCGAACAGGTCGGATATAATCCTTCTCTCCCCCGAGTAGTGCAAATGTTAAAAGTTGCAGCAGGCATCCGGGGAGGCTTTGAACTGAAACTCGATGGATTTCTGAATTTTGACCTTCCTACAATAAGAATGAAGAGGATAAAAGGAATGGCGGCTCAGGCCATGGGAGAATGTTATCTTTATATCGACGAGTCGCACAAGGACGAGGCCGAGACCTGGATCAAGAAGGCTATTGAGATAGATGAACAAAACCGGATGCCCTGGGATCTGGCCAGGGATTACGCCCTCTATGCCGAATTTTTCAAGAAGAAGGGTGATCCGACAAAGGCCAAAGAAAAGCTCTCAAAGGCTATTGACCTGATGACCAGTATTGGTGCCGATGGGTGGGTAGAAAGATATGAAAAGGAGCTGGCCGAATTAAAATAGATGAGGCACCCCTTTCCTTTCAATCCATGAGAATGTGAAACCGAGAGTCAGTTTGGAGGGTGATTGTAATGAATTGGAGACTGAATAGTCAAACCACGCCAAGGGATGAAATTAATTTTGCATTTTTTGAATAGGGATTTATAATGTTACATCTGGGCCACTTGTCTGCAGAAATCAAATTTCAAACATATTGTGAACCTGAATCGTATCCATCTAATTAATTCAGTAAACCTAAAATTGGGATACCCCTTGTTGGAAATCAGAAGTCCTATGGAGGTCATTTATGATGGTCAAGAAGTTTGATGCCATAAAAATCAAGCGCTCTTTGCAAAAAAAAGCTGAAAAAAAGTTATTCGAACTTTCAGAGACGGAGCAACTCGAACTTTTAGCAAAGAAATACGGGCATTTGAAACATAACAATAAAGTAACAAAGGTCGCCTGAACCGGCATTTACCTGGCTCCGGCGGTTTGTGGTACTTGACATCAAATTATTATATCGCCTCATATCGCTCGCTATTCTTAGGAGTCCATTTTTCAGAGAGTTGAAAAGAGTTAGCGCTGGCGAAAACTCCACAGGAGGTGGTGGATGCAATGCCCGAAATGCCGTTTCGAGAACAGAGAGGGAGCAAAATTCTGTAAAAAATGCGGAAGCAGGTTTAGCCAGATATGCACTGCCTGTGGTTATATGTGCGATTCAGAGAGTCTATTCTGCGATGAGTGTGGTCAGGATCTGCGAACACTCAAAGAACCCACCCCGATCGATTATGACCAGCCCCAATCCTACACCCCCAAACATTTAGCCGATAAAATCCTGAACACCCGCAGTGCCCTGGAAGGGGAACGGAAGCTAGTCACGGTGCTGTTTGCCGATGTGGCCGGGTTCACGTCCTTGTCCGAAAAACTCGAACCGGAAGAAGTCCATCAGATTATGGAAGGGTGCCTCAAGATTCTGATGGATGCGATCCACAAGTATGAGGGGACTATCAACCAGTTCACGGGTGACGGAGTGATGGCCCTGTTCGGCGCCCCCCTGGCCCATGAAGACCATGCCCAGCGAGCTTGCTATGCGGCCCTGGCTATACAGAAGGATTTGGTCGAATACAGCGAGAAAATCCAGAAGGATTATGGCCAGAAATTCCGGATGCGTATCGGACTTAACTCCGGACTGGTGGTTGTCGGTTCAATCGGGGATGATCTGCACATGGATTACACGGCCATCGGGGATACCATCAACCTGGCCTCCCGGATGGAGGGCTTGGCCCATCCCGGAACCGTGCTTCTTTCCAGGAATACCCACCGCCTGGTGAAGGACTACTTCGACCTGAATCCAATCGGTCCATTGGAAGTGAAGGGCAAGGAAGAGCCCCAGGAGGCCTTTGAGCTGGTCAAGGCCGATGTCCGGACAAGATTTCAGGCTGGTCTGATGAGGGGTATCACCCAACTGGTAGGCCGCAAGCCGGAACTGGAGACCTTGCAAACCTACTGGGATCAGGTAAAGGCCGGAAACGGGCAGATCCTGGATGTGATCGGCGAAGCCGGCGTCGGTAAAAGCCGGTTGGTCTATGAATTTCAAAAAAATATCCAGGAGGAGGCCACACTCCTGACCGGGATCTGTATCCGCTACGGAAGGAACATCAATTTTCTTCCGGTCATCGATATAGTCAAGGGGATCTTTGGAATCGTTGAAGGCCTAACCCCCGAGGAAACCTATCGGAGAATTGAAACCAGATTTCAGAATGATCTGGGATCCACGATTCCCTTTTATCAAGGTTTGCTTTCCCTGCCGGTTAAAGATCCCACTTACCATGGGCTCAGTCCGGAGGGGAGAAAGTTCGGGACCTTTGAAGCCCTTAAAAACCTGTTACAGATGGTCTGCCGGGAAAGGCCTGTCTTGCTCTTTCTGGATGACGTCCATTGGATGGATAAACTCTCCGAAGAATTTTTTGCCTTTTTTTCCCACTCCCTGCCTGGTCTCCCCATCCTGATGCTTTCCACTTATCGCCCGGAAGGCGATCCCCCCTGGACCAAAGTCGGGCATTATAAGCGGCTGGGCCTGGAAACCTTAAGCCCCCAATCATCCCTCCGTTTGATTAGCAACATCTTAGGCGGCCTGAATTTAGAGTCCAACCTGGATGAAAGAATTGTTCAAAAGACCGGCGGCAATCCCTTTTTTATGGAAGAGACCATTCGATATTTCCTGGAACGGAAGGACATTGTGCCCCAGGGGAATATCTTTGTTCCGGCTCGTCCCTTGAATCAAATAGAGATACCGGAAACCGTTCAGGGTGTTTTAGCCGACCGTATGGACCGTCTGAGCGAGGACCTGAAGAAGACCATGCAGGTGGCCTCGGTTATCGGCCGAGATTTTGCCTTTAAACTCTTGCGCAGCATCATGGATCTGGGAGATGAGCTTCGTATTCATCTGACCAATCTGGTGGGGCTGGAAATTCTTTATGAAAAGACCCTTTATCCGGAGCTGGAGTACATCTTCAAACACGCCCTCACCCAGGAGGTGGCCTATGAAAGTCTTTTAAAACAGAAAAGGCGTGAGATACATGGCCGGATCGCCCGGACCATCGAGGAACTCTATGCCGACCGGCTGGAGGAACACTATGAGACCCTGGTTCACCATTATGAACTGAGCGGAGAGATCCAGCAGACTTTAAAATACCTGATTTTGGCCGGTGAAAAGGCCAATCGGAACATGGCTATCCAATCGGCCGATGCATTTTTTACCAAGGCCATACAAATCGGAGAAAGTAACCCTGAATTCTTTGCCCCTGAGGACAGAGCCAAAAGTTATTTAAGCAAAGGGAATGCGGAGTTAGCTCTTGGCAATTGGTCGGACCTTAGCAGTTATTTTCGCAAATGTAATGAAATTAGCAGGGAACATGGATTGGTGGAGTATGAAATGAAATCCCTCAATGCACTGGCAACGACTGTTTATTTTCTTGAATCGGAGCAAGAGGCTAACGATATTAACAAAGAGGCTTTAACTCGAGCTCGCCATTTTAAGAATTTATCCCTTGAAAGTATTGCCCTTGGTGTCAAAGCAGTTCGTATCGCCTTGCATGAGAATCCACTAAGAGGCTATGAAGAAATACTCAAGTCTCAGGAAATTGCCCTTAAATCGGGTGATCCGGTTGCAATCGGGGTGACATGTTACGTAAGAGCATACATTGAAAGGTGGCTTGGTCAACCGGCCAAGGCTATTGAAAGTTCAGAGGGACTCTTCGAAGTTTTTATGGCTTTATTTGAGTATACGGGAGCTCTATTCCTTATTTCGCCAAGAGGACTGGCCTTGGCCGAAGTCGGCCGTATCAGTGAGGCCATAGAATTGATAGAAAGCGGGATAGATATAAGCCTGAGATCAAGTTCCACGTTGCGTTTAGGAGTCCTGTACAACTGCCTGGGGTTTTGTTACAGCGAAATCTGTCTTCCGGAAAGGGCCTGGGGTTTTAACCTGAAGGCGGAATCCATATCCGGCGAAGAGATGAGAAAGTTTGAGTATGGCCGAAGACAGCATGCGGAAGCGTACGCCCAGAGCCAGGTCAACCTGATGGAAAATTTATTCGATCAAGGGCAGGCGGATAAGGCCTGGAATCTGTTGGATCCCTTTAAAGTCCAGACCAAAAGCACGGATTTTGATATGGGAAGAATTCATCGAGAGGCACGCCTGGGCTATCTTGAGGCCAGAATGCTGATCCAAAGGGGGGACCTGGACCAGGCCGAGAAATTGACCCAGGCCTTTATGGAGAGATCTGAAGAAAAAGGAATGAACAAAAGGTTCGGGGGGTTCTTAAGGTTATGGGGGGAAATCCGGATGAAAAGGGGAGAGGCGGAAAAAGCCGTAGAGACTCTCCATCGATCGGCTGAGACTTTAAAGAAAGTGGGCAATCGCCGGCAGATCTGGACAGCCCATACTTCCCTGGCCTCTGCCTACCGTTTGTTCGGCCGGGGCAGTGAAGAGCGGGAGCAGTGGCATATGGCCAAATTCACCGCCGAAGCCATGACTGAGGGGATTCACGATAATAATCTTAAAAAAGCTTTTTTAAACACCGATCCGATCCAGGAAATTTATCTTAACGCCTATCGGCCGTAAGGCTATCGAGTCGATTCGGGGATACGGCCCCAAGGGTTGGTGAAGAAATTTATGAAGGAACTATCCCTTGTTTCATGATTTCCGGATGGCTAATTCCTTTTGAAAAGCCAAGAAACATGGTATGATTGATCAAAAGTAAATAGGGGGATTTGTGAAACAATATAAGATGATTGTCGAAACACATTTTCATATTGAAACCTTTGAAAATAATCCACAAGCCAAGAAAAATAATAGGTGCCCAAATGAGTTACAAAAAACAAATTGACTTGCCAAAAGATAAAATTATTTCTTTTTGTAAGAAACATCACATCCAAAAATTATCCCTTTTTGGCTCCATCCTTCGCGATGACTTTTCTTCTGAAAGTGATATCGATGTACTGGTCGAATTCGAGTTCGGCCATGGTCCGAGTTTCTTCCAACTGTTCGATATGGAGGATGAATTATCAGCCCTATTCGGGGGGCGAAAGGTTGATATCCGGACGCCTGAGGACTTGAGCCGATATTTCAGACAGGAAGTATTGGATAATGCGGTGGTGCAATATGCTTCGTGATGACAGTGTGTTAATCCGCCACATTCTGGACGCAGCTCGGAAAGCTAGACAATTCGCGAAGGACCGAAATAGAGAAGACTTGGATAAAAACGAGATGTTGGCCATCTCGCTGGTTCATCTCCTGGAAATCGTGGGGGAAGCGGCAAATGTTGTTTCCGATGATTTTCGTAAGAAGTATCCCCATATCCCCTGGAGGAAAATGATAGGACTGCGTAATCGTTTGATTCATGGCTACTTCGACATTAATCTTGATATTGTCTGGAGTACTGTTTGGGAGGACTTACCCCTTCTTGTATCCGATTTAGAAAAGATTATTTCAAAAAAGGAGCACCATGCAATGTCCGAAATGCTTAACGAAAAATCCTGAAGGATTGAAGTTTTGTGGTGAGTGTGGAACTAAACTTGAAAGAATTTGTCCCAAATGCCAATTCGTCAACCCACCTCAATTTAATTTTTGCGGGGAGTGCGGTTATGCCCTGGGCGAAGACCCCCGAACTTATCCTCCACAAGTCTCTTTTGAAAAAGCAGAACCCAAGTCCTACACCCCCAAACATTTAGCCGATAAAATCCTGAACACCCGCAGTGCCCTGGAAGGGGAACGGAAGCTGGTCACGGTGATGTTTGCCGATGTGGCCAACTTCACCTCTCTCTCCGAAAAACTCGAACCGGAAGAAGTCCATCAGATTATGGAAGGGTGCATCAATATCCTGATGAACGAGATCCATAAGTATGAGGGGACGATCAACCAGTTTACCGGAGATGGAGTGATGGCCTTATTCGGGGCACCTTTGGCCCATGAAGACCATGCCCAAAGGGCCTGTTATGCGGCACTGGCTATTGAGAAGGATTTGGTCGAATACAGCGAAAAGGTCAAGAAAGATTATAGCCAGGAATTCCGGATGCGCATCGGCCTCAACTCCGGTCCGGTGGTGGTGGGTTCCATCGGCGATGATCTGCACATGGACTATACGGCCATCGGGGATACC
>JACQYK010000281.1 GCA_016208255.1 Deltaproteobacteria bacterium
AATTTACACCGATTCTCGATGTATGGATCCATTATAAGGAGGGTAAAGGAATTGGCACAAGCCCGGAATGATTGAATCCTTAAACCGGAATGGTTGGAATGAACCTCCGGATTCATTGGAAAAAGTGGCCCGGATTATTCACTGGATCCCCGTACTTAAAAAATTCGGGAAAAATTTCAAAGAATTTCCCTCTGACGAGATCGAGCTTCAATTTAACTCGGCCATGGTCTCTGCCTTGGTATATAGACAGCCTCAGCATCCGGATATCGAGATCTGGGTGGAGCGTGCGCTTTCACTTGCCGAAAACTCTTCAAACCTAAGCCTTAAATTGCAAACCATTTCTACTGTAGCGTTTTTCCGTATGCAGATGGGCAGTTTCGGGAAGGCCCTATTAGCTATCAACTCTATAAGGAAATTATCTCAATCCAGGGATGCCACCCCCTTTATCCGGATTCGTCTGGGAGTTTTAGAGTCCTCGTACTATCGTTTCGTGGGGTTATATGAAAAGTGTCTGAAGGCAGTCACTGATGGTCTGGAGTTATCCCGGGCGACCGGCATCCATGTGTATGAAATCTCCTTATTATACCACGGGGTGTCTAGTGCCGTAAGTGCAAGCGATCAGGCAACGGCGGCAAGACTATTGGAAGAGATGGGTACATCTTTAAAAAGCTTAAAACCCTTTGACCTCTGCACCTACTACAGTGCCAAAACCCAGGAATCGTTGTTTCGAGGGGACCCGAATCAGGCTTTAATCCATGTAGAGCTGGCTATGAAATTGAGAATAGAATCTGGATATACTATTCTTAAAGGCTGGTGCCATATACAGAATGCCTACGTGATGCATGAACTTGGAAGGTACCGAGAGGCGGCAGAGCATCTAACCCAGGCTTTTGATTTTGCCCGCGAGATAAATGGTAAATCCACAGAATATGGTGCCCTTTTGGCCAGATCGCTCTTCGCCTTTGATCAGGGAAAGAAGGAAGCAGGCTTGTTTTCACTTAGGGAAGCTTTTGCCCTGGGGAGGGAGAGAGGATATTTTGGCACTTGGGGTCCTCCACCTTCCGGTATGACCAAACTGTGTAACAAGGCACTCGAAGCTGGGATCGAGGTGGAATACGTACAGGAGATTATTCGGAGACTCCGTCTGATTCCTGATCAGCCGCCGCTCCATTTGGAAAACTGGCCCTGGCCTTGCAAAATTTATACTCTTGGTCAATTCCGACTGGAAAAAGATGGAAACCCTATTCAGTTTACGAGAAAGGTTCAACAAAAGCCTCTTTCCCTGTTGAAGTCATTGATTGCTTTCGGAGGAAGAGGCGTACAAGAGACCAAGATAGCCGATGCCTTATGGCCTGAGGCAGATGGTGACGATGCACACCATTCTTTTGTAACCAACCTCCATCGTCTCCGGAAGTTAATAGGTCACGAGAATGCCATTCTTTTCAAGGATGGAAAGCTAAACCTCGACCATAAATATTGCTGGGTAGATGCGTTTGCCTTCGAACATACATTAAGACAAGCGGAGGACAACCAAAAAAGTGGATCGACGGAGGATACAATTAAGCTCGTTGAGAAAGCCATTGCCCTATATGGAGGGTCCTTTCTCGGTGAAGAAATTGAGCAACCCTGGATGATCTCTCTTCGCGAACGTCTGAGAAGTAAATTTTTATGGGGTATTACCTGGTTAGGTCGCTGCTGGAGAGAGAATGAACAATGGGAAAAAGCCATCAGATGTTACCAGCGAGGATTGGAACTTGATGGTATGGCTGAGGAACTCTATCAGCATCTAATGACTTGCTATCAACGACTTGGTCAGGACAATGAAGCCTTATCCGTTTACAATCGGTTAAAAAGGACTCTTTCCGCCGTCCTCGGGGTCGAGCCATCATCCAAAACTAAAATTATCTATAAATCCCTAATCCCTTAAGGTCTTCCTTTCTCCCTTGCCCCCTTTAATCCTTCCTTTGTCAATTTTTTTTGAATCTGTTACCTATCTGTTATCCGGATTGAGTTATTGATCTACCTAAGACCATCACATTTTTATCTGTTTAATCGGCTTCTTGTACATCCTCCCTCCAGAAAACAAGAATGAGAAGAAAGAAGGTCGATAAGGAAACGAAAACCTCAAAGAAAGGAGATGGAAAAATTATATCAGCTTGATCCCCGATCAGGGCTTTTAACGGTAGGTTCGGGGGAGGCATTCAACCAATCTCTAGAAAAAAATGGAGGAAACGAGCATGAGTACCAGAAAAATTGGCCATATCATTTTGGGATTTATAATCAGCTTGGCGTTTGTAATCTTAATTTCAAAAGTCGAAGCACAACAAACTATTGACATGATGAGCTGTGGAGACAGAACGGTTACACCAGTCGTGGTAAGCAATGAGTTAACTATTAGGGGCGTTGAAAAGAGTGGAATCAATATTGATAATCATACAAACAAGGCTTTCAACAATATGACATTTCATTTCGTAGGGCTATCGAAAAATGCCAGCAAGCAAATGACTGGGACCTTTTATTCCAAATACATGGATCCGAGTGGTGATTTATTCGTTGTTGAAATCTCACAAATTGGAATGGAAGTTGATTGGAAGTTTTTATATGGGACCGGCAAATGGAAAGGGATTACTGGGGGAGGCAAGGCCTCCGGAAATCCTCCCGGGGAGTTTGATGTCTGTGAAAGGATAACAGGAACCTATGAGTTGAAAAAATAATGGTATGTGAGACGTTCGTGCAAAAGGTGCATATCAAAAAGGAGCAGTCAATTCAAAAAAAAACAAGGCAGGGTGACGCTGGAGGAGTTACGGGCGGGAGTTTAAGGGCTTTAGGGGAATGCTGGCCATAGCCAAGGGGCCACACCCGCTCCCATCCCGAGCAAGGAAGTTTAGCCCTTTTCACCGATGGTAGTGCCTGGACAATCCCGCCCGGCAGGCGGCAAATACTGGGAATATACGATGTCGGTTGAATATCTTGATGGGACCGGCCGGTTTAAAGGAATCACAGGAAACGGGACTTACACCAGTAAGGCGCCGCAATGGGATGACGCTTTTAAAACCAAGGGTTTTACATATTACAAGTTTTCCGGGGCCTATACCCTGCCTTCCAAATAACTCCGAAATTCATGGTAGAGGACAAAAGTTCTCTTTGATTAAGTCCTAAACAGCAGGAGAAAAAAATATGGAATAGAGGTTACAGAAGATGCCCATATAATAGCTCGGGGAGATCCTTGTCTTTATCCGGAGCCTTTATTCTTGGATGAACGGGCGCTGTCCCTATTTAACAAATTCTTCCCATAAAACGTAGATCATCTTACAATTCCTTAATTCGGGGAAAGAATTTCAATTTCATTGGACATGATATTTACCGGCATCTGGGCAAAGGGCCGCTGGCAGAAATCCAGAAGAAGACGGTAGCGGCCTTCCTTGATATTCTTAGGGAGAATAAGGTTGATCCAGTGAGAGGTCTGCCGATCATTGATCGTTAGACAATCCCCGTTAGATTGGGCCTGAATCTCGATCTCGGTTAAAGACTGGTTTCCTTCCGGGTCGGTTATCAATACCGCCTTTTTTCGGATCCCGAATCCGAAATGACTGACGGAAGAAAATGAAAGCCGTAAACCCTGGCCGGGCCGGTAGCGGTCCAAGTCGGTGGAAAGGAACATGCGCCGGTTGTAATCGCTTTCGTTGGTATTAACTTTAGAAGTGGCCGCTTCCCAGAACCGGGGACGGCTGGCATCCAGATGAATCTCCTTTCCGCCGTAATGTCCCACCCCGCAGCAATTCTTTTCCCGGATCCGTTCCCAGAGACCTTTTCCATCGATGCCTTCAATAAAAAAATCCAGGGCCAATCCGTCCATATGGGTACTGGTCTTAGCCACAATTCCACCGGCTTTTTTCAGATTGTCATTGTATTCTGGACTTCGATAGCCTGACGTCAGAAAGATCACCTTTCCCGGGGCGACCAGGTCCGTAAAATAATCCAACATAAAGATCAGCCTTGGGGAAATATGATCCCCCTTCCCTTGACCGGAAAAACCAAAAACCGCATCGATCCGTCCCAGGGCCGATTCGTCGAAGGAACCGTCGGGAAGCAACAGTCCCACCTCGGCCTCTTGTTGGGTCTTGACGTTTTGAATATGAAGTTTACCATCCCCCATGAGGAAAAAAGGGCCGGGTTTGGACTGAGCCAAGGCGGGGGGAAGGAACATGAAAAAGAAAAAGCACCACAGAAGGCAGAATTTCTGAAGAATCTTTGATAAGTTCAAGTTGAGAATCCTGTTCAATGACCTAACCCGGAAAATCCGGAATTTGAAATTGCAAAGTGCAAATTGCAAAGTGCAAATTTATGGGAAAGGGCCGTTCAAAATTAATCAATTGATCCTCTATTTATAGAGGCGTTATAATTTTATTGATAATATTCGACCCATTTTGAAAAGGTTTCTATCCCTTAGCGCCTAATCCTGCAGCGGCATTTTTTTCGTCATTCCCGAATGTCTTTATCGGGAATCCAGGTTTTTCAAGAAAAAGAAAAATGAATAAATCAAAGTCACTGGATTCCGGCTAAAACCATGCCGGAATGACGTAAAAACCGAGCAGCACATTAGCAAACAATTCACTGCAGTACTAATTTGAAACCTATAATGAACAAGAAGCAGAATTTTACCGGCCTAAGGTTCGATAAGGACTTTGATGGAATCCTTCCCCTCCAGGACCAGTTGGAATCCCTTGGCGATTTCCATTAAGGGCAGTTTATGGGTAATTAAATCATCGACGGTTACCGATTCGGATTCGATAAGGTTCATCGCTTCTTTAATGTCGGGTGGTCCGCAATAATAGCTGGTGAGAATCATGATCTCTCTCATCCAAAAATAGTTGATGGGTATTTCAACCTTTTTATCCGGATCGGGCACGGCAAAAAAAACGACGGTCCCGCCTTTGTCCACACATTGCCAGGCTTGCTCCACGGCGGAAAGGGCCGAGGTGCAGAGGATGACTGCTTCAGCCTGCTTCCCGAGGTGGGCCGTTAATATTTCAGGGACTTCTTCGCCGGCGTTGATAGTCAGATCCGCCCCAAACCTTTTGGCATATTCGAGTTTTTTGGGATTGATATCGACGGCGACAATGTCGCATTTTTTGGCTTTGGCAAGTTTTATGTGGAGCAAGCCGGACATCCCGCAGCCGAAGACCAGCATGGTCTGCCCCTCCCGGATGGTGGCAAGATTCTGAGCCCTGACCACGCAGGCCAGCGGCTCAATAAAGGTGCTTTGGTCATAGGTAATGCGATCGGGCAACCGAACCATTCCCTTAGCGACCAGCTGACCGGGAACCAGAATATATTCCGCAAATCCCCCCGGGAGCCGGTCTTTGACCTCCGTACAAAGGGGGTAGCGTCCTTTTTGACAATAATCACACTTCAGGCAGGGGACTTTGGGGGCCGCAAAAACCCGGTCTCCAGGGTGGTAACCGGGTACGGAGGCCCCGGTTTCGATAACCACCCCGCCGATCTCGTGGCCGGGGATTAAAGGAGCCCGGGGAAGCCGGTACCATTCCACGATATCACTGCCGCATATGCCGCAGGATATGACTTTTATCAGGATATCCTGGGGGCCGGGAACAGGTTTCGGCATGTCCTCGATCCGGATATCCCGGTTGTTATACCACCTGGCAACTTTCATTTTGAAGTACTTATTTTGTAGCTGTTCAGATTTTTAAATACAAATACTTTTTTAGACAGGATTAACCGGATTGCATGATTTTTGTGCCTTTCCTGAAGAAGGCACAAACCGAATCGTCCGCCGGACAGAAGTCATTGTTTCCGCTGGAAGCGGATTGAGGTTGCTCAGGGTCTTCCGGAGCCTGAGCAAAGAACAAGTAAATCCTGTCAGACAAGTATTTTTCAAGAACTTATGGTGTAACTTTATTCTTTAGGGTATTGAAAAGATCGAAGGCTTTCTCCGGGGTCTCCAGGTCATGAACGACGGCCTTGACCGCCTTTATCATGGCTATAGGGGAGTCCGATTGGAAGATATTTCTTCCCATATCCACACCCGCGGCCCCTCCCTGAACGGCGCGATAGGCCATGGTCAGGGCCTCCAATTCAGGGAGCTTTTTACCGCCGGCCATGACGATAGGAACCGGGCAGGAGGCGGTAACCGTTTCAAAGCCGTCTTCCACGTAATAAGTTTTGATATAATGGGCCCCCAGTTCGGCACAAATGCGCGTGGCCAGTCTGAAGTAGCGGGCATCCCGGGCCATATCCTTGCCCACGGCAGTGACGGCCAGCGTCGGAATGCCGTATCGTGTGCCCATGTCCACCATTTTGGTCATGTTGATAATGGATTGGCGCTCATACTCCCCGCCGATAAATACCTGAACCGCCATGGCACAAACATTCAGGCGGATGGCATCTTCGATGTCCACGGCGATTTCCTCATTACTGAGCTCCTTCAGAATACTGGTTCCGCCAGAGACCCGAAGAACGATGGATTGGGATAAAGAGGGCGGTATGATGCTTCTAAGTATGCCTCTGGTCAGCATCAGGGTATCCGCATAGGGGGCGATGGGCAGGATGGTGAGGTCCATCCGTTCCAGCCCGGTAGTGGGCCCCTGGAAATAACCATGATCCACAGCCAACATGACGGTCCGGCCGGATTTCGGATTAAAGATCCGGGCCAGCCGGTTTTTCATCCCCCAATCCAGGGCATTAGAACCTTTCAGGAAAAATCCTTCAGTCTTTTGGGGGGTATCGGTGAAATATCTCTTTCCTTCTTTTAGATCATCTATATCCGGCATTTCAGTTCTCCTTTGTTGTGGCTTTATGTTTCGGGTAACTTTCAGCATAACCGTATGGCAATGAAGCGTAGCGGAATTGCCATTTCGAATTGATGCGGTTGTTAGATTTTTGTCTCTGGATTCTGATACCAATCATGCCGGCCACCATGACGAATGAAGATGCACCCAATTTCCTCAACCTCGCGGATTAAATCTTTTCGCTTCATGCCACGCGAAGCTCTCCAACATGAAGAACGTTATGTATCCTACCGCTGGTCAATTCTTCATTTATGTCTTTCAGATTCTCCTTCAATTCATCAAGCGTTTCCCCTTGTGTTTTATAATCAGGAAACTCTTCAAGCCATCCAATAAACATATCCTCATCTTGATAATAGATAAACTTTTTTGTTTCCATGGCGATTACCTTTTTTTATTTAGTAAAACACCCGGGTTACCAGTGACCCGGCGATTTTTCAGTTCATCCGGTTGAACTCCATTTTATGCCGTTATTCCAGAATAAATGTATGAATTTAGACTATAAAAAGAGTATAAGAGAAGACTATGGGAGGGTCAAGGAGAAAAATTGATGATTCGCCGAAGTTTGAATAATAAATCAGAACCCTGGTAATCGAGAGGGAGTAAGGCGATAAAGCAGGAGGGGAATGATGGATGAAAATTTTGATTTTGGTTAGAGGATACTAATTGAATATTCGAAACTTTCCGAAAGAACCCTATATCGTTTAAGAAATAAACTTGAAGAGGCAGAAGTTATTGATTATCCACTTAAAGGATTTCCCCTCGAAGGTTAATGCACTGGAATGAGGGACTTTTTTATGAATTTATTGGTAAGAATAATAAAAAAAGGAGGAAAAAATAAATAGTCCTGATAAGAAGTTGGATAGACAGGGGGCGTCTGAAGAAAAAAGGACTTTGCCGGAATGGACCTTGCAAATTGATTTGTATTTGAAGTCTTGGGATTTTTCACAAACAGAACTTGCAACATTACAGGAGGTAACCATCAAATTTGATTAGTAAAACCTGACCTTCAAAAATAATTTATTTTTTATGAATTTGGCAGTCCTCATGGCAGCTTGGCGGGCTTTTTTAAGTCTGTTAAACCGGGAGCCATTATGATAGCGAATGGCTTCCAGAACAGATTACAGGATCAAACTTCCCCTCAACCTGCTGGGGGTCGCTAGGTTGAAAACCCACGGTCTTTTCCAATCAGCCAGGAAAAGATTTTCTATGGCGGCAGGGATGGGACTAAATCATGGTCTTCGCTGATGGCCTGCTGATCATGGCGGCACAAAGCCGGCGGGATTGTTCAGGGCTCGCAGTATGCATATACCCCTTAGCCCTGAACACCTCGGATTTGCAGCCCCCGGGACTTTTTACAAATCGAGGTTTACTCTAGACCGATTTACGATGACCTGTTGGCCTGAAAGTTCGTCAATATCCCGCCTATGACCGAAAGGATTTTTTGGATGGTACCCGGGTCAGGTATCGGTATCTTCAGAAAAGATTCCCCGGTTTCCGGATCTTTTCCAATCCGGGGATTTGTGAGTTTAGACTTTGTCTGATTTTCTGCCGATGCTGGTTGACCGATGCTTTTACTGAGATTCATCAGAAATTCCGCTCCGCTTATTAATAGGGGCTTTAAAAGGTCCAGCCCGTTTCCTGTCCTATCCCCTAAAATGGGTGTTGTTTTTCTTTCTCCCAGATCGAAGCTCTCCGGAAGTATCGTCTTCTGATCCGGTTCTTCTTCCATCCTTTGCTGCCTTTCTATGGAAGGGCCGGCCTTCTCCAGATTATCCGTTAGGGTTTCCACGGATTGTAAAAAGCGCTTGAGTTGAGACTCTCCGACCATGACTACATTTTCCCCATCCTGATCCAAGGCCCCGGCAAAAAGGGATTTTTTAAACTTCAGGAGATCCAGAATCCTTTCTTCGATGGAGGCCGAGGAAATAAAGTTGATCACCCGAACGGGTTTGTGCTGACCCAACCGGTGGACCCGGCCGATCCGTTGCTCCAGAACAGCCGGATTCCAGGGGATATCCATATTGATCACCACCGAGCCGCTCTGCAGGTTCAGGCCTACTCCGCCGGCATCAGAGGACAAAAAGACCTGGCAGGAAGGGTCCTCTTTAAAGCGAACCAACAAATTTTTTCTCTGTTTGGCCGGGACATTGCCGTTTAAATGGACATACCCTATTTGGTTTCGTTCCAGAATCCGTTCCACCAATTCGGTCATCCTTAGCCACTGGCTGAAGATGACCACCTTTTCTCCGCCTTCCCCAAGGATCTCTTCCAGGATTATTTCCAGTTCTTCGATCTTGGGGCCGTGAACAGTCTTCTTATCCACTAAGTAGGTATTATCAGCGGCCATGCGCATCTTGGTCAAAGCGATCATCAATCGCCTTTGATCGGCTTCGCACAGGAACTTATAGCGCCGCCATTTGGCTACCAGTTTAACCACGATCTCATAATTTTCATCATGGATAATCCCCTGTTCTTTGGTCATGGGGACAAAAAAGTTTTTATCGATCCTTTCCGGAAGCTGCTCCAGGACTTCGCTTTTTTTTCGGCGAACCATAATGGTCCGCAAAGTCTCCCGGACGGTCTGTAAATTTTTATAGCCGATCACCTTACCCCCGTCATCGGTGATCCGGTGATTATGGAGAAAACGGTACAACGGTCCCAGCGGTCTGCGGTTGATAAATTCCACAATCGAATGGAGTTCTTCGATCTTATTTTCTATAGGGGTTCCGGTCAGAACCAGGGCATAAGGGGATTCGAGTTGTTTGACGGTCCGGGCGGTTCGGGTTTTCCAGTTCTTGATCCGTTGGGCCTCATCCAGAATAATCAGGTCCGGGGACCAGGTCTTGAT